>JBLIKS010000010.1:0-23409 GCA_047635555.1 Candidatus Azotimanducaceae bacterium | reverse complement strand
CATCGCGGCCAACGTCATCGTCGACAGGTCGGGTCGATTGGTTGATTGGAACCGAGGATTGTGTGACCTCGTGCAACGCTCCGACCTGGAACTCGTCGGCTGCCAATTTGATGAAATCTGTGACGCTGACTTGAAGGACTTGTGGGTCGAGGGTGGGTCCGCTTCACAGGGTGCAACATGGGTCGAGACCAGAGCCGTGGACCAGAGCGGCAAAGTGATTCCTGTTGTCGGTAACTTCTCGGTCGTCGACTGGCCAGGGAGCGGTCGCTCCGTGATGGGACAGCTCATCGACGCTCATCAATTTGTCCGGTCGGCGCCGCCCACAGCCGAGCTGCAGATGTCCGCGTGCGCACACGTCAAGCTGGCGATGTTGACGATGACAACGGCCGGTGTTGTTGTCGAGCTGAACCAGACGGCGGCAGAACTCTTCGACCGACCGATGTCGGAGATGGTCCGGGAACAAATCGTCGAGCATGTGTCGTTCTTCCCTGATCCATTGCCACTTCGCGAACTCAGTGAGCAGCTCCGTTCGATCATCCCGTCGTGCTTCGGGCTGTGCTCGATCCGACAAGCCGATGGATCGGTCGTGCTCAAGGACTGGTACATGTCGCGTGTTGCCGACGGACGCCCTCTGGTGCTCGTCCAACTGGCGGAGGTGTCGATTGAGTCGCTCGAAGGCATCGCCGACGGTGGCTTGTCATCTTAGGAGGACGGCATCGACGGAATTTCGCTCAGTCGTCAATTGTCCTGGACTCGAGATCGCGTCGAGAAGGAACCGAACCCGTCGTGATTTCGTCGTACAAGGTCAGGTCCCCAGGCACGTCAGCATCGGGCCCACAATGCAATACGGCATCCATGAACGTGTCGAACTCGGTGATAGGAATGTCGGCGAGCGGTAAAACCTAGGCGCCAGGTCGTCCAGTGAGCGCCGTTGTCGATTGTCGAGGCGGTGTACATCGGCAACGCCCGCCTTGACGCAGCCGAGCGAGATCAGTTCATTCGGTGTTCGTGCCGTCAGGCCCTCTTGGGGCGCCACGACGGATCGGGAAGTCGATTGGGACCGTTGAGGGCTCGGTGGTGGTCGTGGTAGTGGTCGGGCTGGTGGTGGTGGTCGGGCTGGTGGTGGTGGTGGTCGGGCTGGTGGTGGTGGTCGGGCTGGTCGTGGTGGTCGGGCTGGTGGTGGCCGGGCTGGTCGTGGTGGTCGGGCTGGTCGTGGTGGTCGGGCTGGTGGTGGCCGGCTTCGTGGTAGTCGTGGTGGTGGCCGGGTTCGTAGTGGTCGTCGTGCCGGTGGTGGTCGTAATGGTGGCCGGCTTCGTGGTGGTCGTCGTTGTGCCGGTGGTGGTCGTGGGGCTGGCCGGGTTCGTGGTCGTCGTGTTCGTGCCGGTGGTGGTCGTGGGGCTGGCCGGGTTCGTGGTGGTCGTGTTCGTGCCGGTGGTGGTCGTGGTGGTGGCCGAGTTCGTGCCGGTGGTGGCGGGAACGATGACGGTGGTATTACCGCTTGATTCCGGGAGACTGCCGATGGCCGAGTCGGCACCATTGGTTGCGTCGACCACGACGTCGGCGCTCATCGTTGGGAACTCGGTGGTTGTCGTTTTGGCCTGAACGCCCGTCGACGCCCCGGCCGGGTTTGTGGTGGTTGAATTTGTGGTGGTTGAAGTGGTGACGTTGACCACCGCGCTCGTTGACGTCGATGCCACGGTGGCGGCGGGAACGACGATCGTGGCAGCACTGCCGATTGGGCTCTGGAGCCCGGCGATGGCCACGCCCGCGATGGCACTGATCGCAGCGATAGCGATGTAGAGCGACCGTTGATGCTGCATATTCATAAAAGGTTACAGACCCGAACGCGGTGAGTTCTACCGGGCCGTCAGATTGGTGTCAGTCAAATGACGGTTAGTTGGCGTGGTTGAGCCGGCGGTGGGTCCGCCGCGACCGGGTTGATGTCGGCGGCAAAATCACCTTCGGTCACCACAGCCGAATGTTCAAAATCGGCCTCGAGAAAGACATCGACACCAGCGACGCGAAGATCGGCGAAATCCGGCGACCCTCACGCGCGACACCAGTGCACATACCAACTCACCGGACTCTTATAAGGCGGCCCCCAAGGCCCCCTGTTCATCGGGTACCGGGACGTGATATCGATTTGTCATTGGTGAGGACTCGTCCGACTCGGGTTTCGGGCTCGTTGTCGTCGACTCGGTGGGTCACTCGTCGGCGCCCTTGATGGACCGACGCCAGGTGTTCTGAGTTCCGTCCGATGGTTGCGGCACATGTACTACGTACGTGCCTAATAAGACGATCAGTGTGCCCGACGATGTCGTGCCGATCATCGAAAGCCTGGACGTCCCGTTCTCGAGGTGGGTGACCGATCGGCTCCGTCGTCACGCTGCCGAGACGTCCATGATCTTTCCTCAGCAGCTGCTGGCCGATGCAGCACTGTCCGCAACCGAACCGCCAACCGACGACGATGCGCGTGCTGCAGGTGTGCGGATGGAGCGATCCGCACCGTGGTGACACGAGGCGGGGTCTACTGGGTGGAGCTCGACAAGCGTCGGCCGTGTGTTGTTGTGTCGTCTGATGACGTTCTCGGTGTCGAGGTTTGGCAGACCCATGTCGTACCGCTCACGTCGAATCTTGATCGGGCGGGCCTCGCTGGCAATGTATTGCTGACGGCGGCGGTGACGGGTCTGGCGAAGGATTCCGTGGCGGTGCCGCTCGGCCTGGAGTTGATCGACCGCTCGCGGCTCGCGGAGCGAGCAGGCCAGCTGGCCCGCCCGCTTCGCGATGCCATCGACGTCGGTCTGCGCGCCGTTCTGGGTCTCTGAGTCGAGATGGTCAATGGAGCGGGGCTGGATTTAAACCTCGGACCTTCGGGTGATGAGGCTCCGTAGCTGGTGCAATGCCGTTGCTTCTGTCTTGACGGCTCACGCACGGTCTGCGTCGAACGTGATCCGCAGCCACGCATTGGTTCAGAACCTCCGACGCGGCCACTGCGCGCTTGGTGTGGTTCGCGACGTTGTCCTTGACTCACTCAAACATTGCGTCCGGTGAACGCGGCGAGTCGGTCGAGGTTCGATGCATCGGGCCCACAGGTTTGCGCGTCACCGAACATCTCCCCGTCGCGGTAGTCGCTTTGGATGAAGGCCGTCCACGTGTTGAGGGCGTTGTCTACCAGTTCGTCGGAGGCGACGACCGGCGCTCCGATCGAGCGGGCGAGATCCCAGCAGTGTGTGAGTTGGTCGGCGATGACGACGCTGAGCACCATCGAACCTGGGAACGTGCCGAACGGTGTCGCGAGGTCGCGGTTGAGCGTGTCGTTCGCCTGGTACGCGGCGAGTACAGCTGCTGTGGCGCTTGCATATCGCGAGACTGCGTTGTCGGCGGTGACCGGACCTACAGGGGCCGACGCCTCGGCTCCTGCTGCGCCGACGAAGACGAAGACGTCGCCGACAATGTGGTCGACAAGGTCTGCAACGGACCATCGCGCACACGGTGTCGCGGTGTCTAGGTCTGCTGGATTGAGGCGTTCGAGCAAGCCGCTCATGATGCGGCTCGTGTCGGTGAAGTCGTCGATGGGGTTCATTGGGGCTCCTGAAGGTTGGGTGTCGGGCGAGTGCCACGAGAGTGAAATAATACCAACCAGTCGGTATGGTCTGTCAAGTGGCGTCGGTGATGGTCAAACGCTGGCTTGACTTCCTCGGCGACGCCGACCAAGTCGTGCTCGCGCTACGCCCAACCTGGGCTGTCGCATTCGACATGGCAGCCATTTCGTCGTTCATTGGAGACGTAGGGTGAATGACATGGCCCCTCGTGGAGAGAACCGAGCGAAGTTAATTGACGCGATGCGCACGTTGTCGCTCACCAAAGGATTTCCGGCCACGACGGTCGACGAAGTCTGCACCGAGGCGCAGGTCAGCAAAGGCAGCTTCTACCACCACTTCGCGACGAAGGACGACCTCGGACAGGCTGCGCTCGACGGTTTCTTCGACGAGTTGGTTGTGGCCTTGACGACTGGACCGTTCGCTGCTGATGAGGATCCAGTCGAGCGACTTCGACGCTTCGTTGCTCATGCTGGCGTGGTGTGTTCGGGGCCGCTGCTCACCCACGGCTGCATGCTCGGCAGCTTTACCCTCGACCTCGCCGAGTCGCATCCCGACATGCGCGACAAGTTGTCTCAGCAGTTCTCGACCTTGGCGTCATACGTCGCAGACCTGATTCGTAATGCTGGCGACGATGCCGGTGTGGCGCTTCCAGCCGAAGAACTGGCCCAACAGTTCCTGGCCGTGATCGAAGGCTCGATCGTGCTCGCCAAGGCGCATGCCGATCCCAACATCGTCAACTCCGGCCTCGCGCTCTTTGCTAACCATCTCGACTTGTTGTTGCACGCTGCAGCTGGATGAAGGCGGCATCATGCCCAGGCCCCAACCCAGCAATTCGAACCTTGAGATCTTTGAGATAGGAGTATCAGTGCCGTTCGCCGGCCAGTGGAGAATCAACCCCAAGCCGCATAGCGACTTGATACGTCCCCCAAATCTTGACCTCGATTTGTGAGAGTAGGGCTGATCCAAAGGAGGGTCAGATGCCCAATACGTATTCGTCTCAGTACCGAGAGATGGTGCTCGCCCAGGTCCGTGCCGGCCGGTCGGTCTACGACCTGGCCGACGGTTTGGAGGCCAGCGCAGCGACGATCTTCCGATGGAAGAAGCAGGACCAAATCGACTCTGGCGACGCGGTTGGGCTGTCGTCCCAGGACAGTGCCGAGCTTCGCGCCGCGAACACGCGGATCGCTGAACTGGAGAAGGAACTGGCGACGGTGAAGCGGGCGTCGGAGCTATTCGCGCAGGGCCGGGTGGTTCGCCCAAAAGAGCTGTTCCCGATCGTTGAGCAACTCGGCGTGGAGGGGCACGGTCTGAAGTCGGCGTGCCGCGTGTTGCAGATTGCTTCGTCGGGGTTCTTCATGTGGCGACAGCGGCCACCATCGGCACGCGCCATTCGCCGAGCGTGGCTCACCGACGTGATCATCCAGATCTGGGAGCAATCACGACGCACCTACGGGTGGCGTCGCGTGCAAGCAGAGCTCGCCGACGCCCACGACCATGTGGCGAACAAGAAGCTGGTCCGCGCAATCATGCGCGAGCAGGGCATCAGCGGGCTCCCGAAGCGTCGCAAGGGTCGCCGGAACATGATCAACAGGGAGACGTCGACTGATCTGGTGAATCGCGACTTCAACCGTGACGGCCCGAACATGTTGTGGATGACCGACATCACCGAGCACCTCACCACTTGGATTCCATCTGTCGTCGCAACAGGGATGTTTCATGGCGATGTTAGAAGGGCGTGGAGTCGTTCGGCGGGGGTGTCCCAATCGAGCGACTTTCGGGGACGGTTGTTGAGTTCCTTGGCGACGGCGTCGAGATCGTCCTGGCTGTGCGCAGCGAGGTCGGTGCCCTTCGGGAAGTATTGGCGAATGAGACCGTTGGTGTTCTCGTTCGTGCCTCGCTGCCAGGGACTGCCGGCGTCGCAGAAGTAGACGTCGAGCCCGGTCTTGTTCGCGATGGCTCGGTGCTCGGCCAGCTCCGCTCCCTGATCCCAAGTGAGGGTCCGTCGAAGCGCAACGGGCAGTGGACTCATGGTCGCGATGAGTCCCTTGCTCACGGTGTCGGCGTTGTGGTTGGCGTCGAGGTGGACCATCAACAGAAACCGGCTCGCGCGATCAACGACGGTCGCAATTGCCGAGCGGTGCAGGGTGCCGACGATGAGGTCTCCTTCCCAGTCCCCGGGCTGGTCGCGCTTGTCGACATCTGGTGGACGTTCGTGGATCGGCGTCATTGGATCGACGAACCGTTTCGTGCGACGAGCCGGGTCTCGTTGGGGTTGGCGACGGGCTCGCCCGTAGCGCGTGGAGCACTTGGGCTGGCGGGCGAGGGCATCGGGGTGGTCGGCGTAGATCGCTCGATAGATCGTCTCGGTGCATGCCCGCATCTCGGGGTCGACGTCGAAGTCCTTTGCCATGCGGTGACTCACCTGCTCGGGCGACCATCGCTGTGTTAGCCCGGCAACGACGTAGTCGAGCAGCGGCCCAGGCGCGATGAGCTTGCAAGGGCGGGGACGCAAGCGTCGACTGGCCGCTCGTCGGTGAGCGCCGTAGGGCATGTAGCCCAGCTCTGGTATCGAGTTGCGTTTCATCTCTCGGCTGACCGTGGACGCCGACCGTTTCAGCTTGCGTCCGATGCTGCGAATCGAGTGTCCGGCTCTTCGGAGGTCATGGATCTGTTCGCGTTCTTCGAGGCTGAGGAACCGATTGTTGATCGGGCGTTCAAGCCCGGCGAGTTCAACACGATCCGAGACGAGGTAGGTAGTGCGAGGCCGTTTCACCTTGGCAATTCTTTCCGAGTAGGGGTAGCTGACAACGCGACCATCGGGATAGACCCGGCCGCCGTAGAACTGGCGGATCCCTCGGTCCCAATCGTGAGCCGAGCGCTTGTCGGCGCCGACTCGTTCGGCCGCCTCTGCCCGCGTCAAACCGTCCGCTCGCAGCTTCAGGAACTCGTCGCGCCGAGCATCCACGTTGACCCCGGTGAAGACGCCCGCCTGGTGCGCCCACTTGTAGCAAGTCACGCGGACGAAGCCGAGCTGACGCGCAACAGCAGACACGTTGCCCTGCTCAGCGAGCAGACGGAAGAACTCGGCCTTGTCGGCGTCGGTGTAGACCCGCGGCGTCGCCCGCTGTGCTGCAAGCCCCGCCTTCTTCACCCACCGATACCCGATGTCGGGTGTGGCACCCACCTCGATCGCGGCACCTCGGATCGTGCTCCCACGATCCATGATCGCAAAGAACCTCATTCGCTGTTCGTTTGACGCAGACACCAGACCTCCTCAAGTCAGGTGTTGCAACGACCGGTAGAACCCAAGCCAGAGAAGGCCGCGTGTTCTGCTGTGTGGTGCTCGACGCGTGGTCCCGCAAGGTTGTGGGCTGGTCGATTGACCAACGACCAACAACGGCGATGGTCAACAGTGCCCTTGGCATGGCCGTCGCCGCTCGACGGCCGGCAGCGGGGACCACGCTGCATTCAGATCACGGCCCGCAGTACACCGCATGGGCCTTCTCTCAGAAGATCCGCGCCGAGGGCCTCTTTCACTCCCTCGGCACCGTCGGCGACGCATTCGACAACGCGATGGTCGAGTCGTTCTGGGGTCGGATGCAGACCGAGCTACTTGACCGTCAGAAGTGGTCCACACGTCTTGAGTTGTCGACGGCGATGTTCGACTGGATCGAAGCGTTCTACAATCCAACACGACGCCACAGCGCGCTCGGCAACATCTCCCCAGCCGAGTTCGAACGACGCCACACCAACACAACAACCGCCGCCTGAATCTCACACACCCCGGGTCACGAAACGGGGGACGTATCAACTGGACCACCAAACGGGGCCCTCTCAAATGCCGCGACTCGTCTATGAATGGTTGAACAAGTATATTATCATACGATTATATGACGTCGGTGGTAGTGCGTGCAGAGGGTCTCAGGGACTTCGCGTCACGGCTGCTCGAACGGCTGGAGATGCCGAGATCAGATGCACGGGTGGTGGCCGATGCGCTTGTCTGGGCAGATTTGCGCGGGATGCAGTCCCACGGCGTCCTGCGAATGCCCACATATGTACGTCGCATTACGTCCGGCGAAGTTGTCCCTCGCCCGAACATAACCGTCGACCGACGAAGGTCTGCAGTGGCCGTTGTCCATGCCGATCGTGCAGTCGGACAGGTGGCCTTCGACCGGGCTGCCACCGTCGCCGTTGAGATGGCACGAGACGCCGGGATCGGCTGGGTCAGCATTGTTGACTCTGCGCATGCCGGTGCCATCGGCTACTTCTCGCAGCGGATTGCGCGCGAAGGTATGGCGGCAATTGTGGTGGCCGCTTCTCGACCGACCATGGCGTATTTCGGATCGCGAAGGGCCGGAGTGTCCACCAGTCCACTTGCGATGGCGGTCCCGGCCGGCGACGGACGAGTGCTCGGTGTCGACATGGCAACTGCAGCGGTCTCGCGCGGCCGTATAAAGCTCCATCGGCTCAACGGTGAACCACTCGCAGAGGGCTGGGCAATCGACGAGAATGGGCATCCCACCACCGATCCCGAGCGTGCCAGCATCCCCCAGCCGCTCGGAGGCCCGAAGGGCGCCGGGATGTCATTGCTGTTCGAGTGTCTGGCGAATGTGATGGGAGGTTCACCGATTATCCAACCATCCCTGACCGGACGGCTCGACCGTCATGTACAGGGTGGGTTTGTGTGCGCGATCGACATCGAAGCGTTTCGCGACCTCGGTGGGTTCGCCGACGACGTCATTGATCTGGTTGAGACAATCAAGTCACTTCCTCCTGCCGATGGAGTGGACGAAGTCCTTCTCCCGGGGGAACGAGGTGACCGCGTCGCCGCGGAGCAACAACGTTCAGGCGTTTCGTTGCAAGACGCAACGTGGACCCAACTCATTGAGCTCGCACGCGAACTCGACGTCGTAGTCCCGACAAGTGGAGCAATCGGGTGAAAGCGGCCGTCATCCGCGAGACGGGACCACCCCAGGTGCTCTCGATCGAGAACGTCGAGGAACCGTCCCTGCAACTCGACGAAGTGCGCATTCGTGTTGAGTCGGTCTCGGTAAACCAGACCCTCGATCTTCAGATCCGGAGTGGGGCTACGAAGCGTGGCGTTACGTTGCCGCACGTACTCGGTGTCGATCCGGCCGGAACCATCACTGAGGTTGGATCATCCGTCACGGGCTTGGGAATTGGCGACCGAGTGGTCGTCGCCTCGGCCATGTGGTGTAACACCTGTGATGCGTGCCGGCGCGGAGAGCACGAGGATTGTGGGGCAACGCGCCACATTGGCGTCCATCGCTGGGGCGGATACGCCGAGTCGGTGGCGGTGCCGGCGGCCAACGTCTATGTGATTGCGGACGACCTCGAATTCGCCGCGGCGTCCGTCATCATCCGGCACGCTCCGACGGCGTGGAATTTGCTGCAAACGAAGGTCGGCCTGCAAGCGGGCGAGACCGTCCTTGTTATGGGTGCTTCGGGGGGACTCGGCAGCACAGGGGTTCAGCTTGCCAAATTGGCTGGGGCATCGGTGATTGCCGGCGCGGGGTCGTCTGCCAGGGTCGACGTTGCGACAAAACTTGGTGCTGACCACGGGATCGCCTATCGCGAGACCTCGCTGGCGGAGGGCGTTGCCAACGCCACCGACGGCCGTGGCGTGGACGTGGTGTTCGACAACGTCGGCGACCCGACGCTTTGGCCAGATGTCGTCGCCTCGATGGCCCGAGGTGCTCGGTACGTGACCGCAGGGGCTCATGCCGGCGGACAGGTCGAACTTGATCTGCATCGGCTGTATCGGCAACGTCTCCGTTTCATTGGTGGGGCAGGCCACCGTCCGTCGGACATTCAGCACGCTCTCGAACTGGCCGCTGACGGACGCCTGTCTGCGAACATTTCGGCGCGGATGCCGTTGTCACAGGCTGTCGAGGCGCACAAGATGGCGGAGCTTCGACTGACCACCGGAAAGATCGTGCTCCAACCTCAGGAGCTCGGGGACACCACACTGACAAAGGAACTGACATGACCGACCGGACACAAACCCAACAGCTCCGACTTGGAGTGTTCACGACTGCGAGCATCGTGGCCATCGCTGAGGGGAGCGGGCTGTTCGCGTCGAACGGCATCACCCTCTCGGTCGAAGAAGTCGAGGGATCGGGGGCGCAGATGCAAGGCCTCCGTGACGGCCACTTCCACGTCGTTCACACCTCACCAGACAATGTCATGAAGTCTCGGCTCGGAGGTGACGACGTCTTCGTCTTCTTTGTGCTCGACTCGGGTCTTCCTCAGTTGCTCGTTGGTCGTCAAGGCCTCCCTCAGCTCCATGGTCAGGTCGGGGTTCGAGTCGGTGTCGATGATCCTGCGTCTGGCTTCGCCTTCGTCGTCTACGAGTTGCTGCGAGAGAACGGTGTCGATCCCAACGATTGTGAAATCGTGTCGGTTGGTTCGAGCCGTCAGCGACTCGATGCGTTGCGGGCCGGCGACATCGACGTCGGCCTCCTGAGCGCAGCGATGTCTGGCCGGATCCAGGAGGGTGGCATGAATGTGATCGCCAATGCCGCCGATGCCGTGCCTTGGTATCCCGGCGTTGCCGCAGCGACGTCTCGCGCTGTGGCCGAAGGGCAACCAGAGGTGTTGGCGTCGTATGCGGCGGCACTGCACGGCGCCATGCGTTGGGCGCAGTCACCGGGCAACGCTGATGCGGCGGTCGCTTTGGTTTCGAGCGGTATGGGCCTGTCACACGATGAGGCAGCAGCGGTGCTTCTGAGAGAAGCGATTGCTCGCACGAACGTGCTCCCTGATGTCGCCGCAGCCTCGGACGCAATCGCAAAGGTGGCAGATCTTCGCGAGCTCTACACCGGGGTGCGGGCCGAAGGTGCGTTCGATGATCGTTGGATGAGCGCTCTCGGAACAGGTTCCGAGTGAGTCTGCGCGGTCTAACCGTTCATCGAGGTGATCCGAGTGCTCGCCCAAAGCAGCGATGAAGCTCGCACGAGCAGGCGACACATGGTTTGTCATCAGCGATGCGGCCGCTGTCGACGTGACCGATCTCCTCGCCCCATTAGCTCGTCGATCCTGGTCTTTTCTGTGTGAGCGATTCGAGTCGCTCAGGATCGAACTCGAGAGTGCTTGTGCGTCGAGGACGCACATCGACATCGACCAGCGCAGTCTTGACGCACCCGTGGTCTCGCCGTCAAAGATCATCGGGATACTCGGTAATGACATCAGCCGCATGCCCGCTACTGGTGGTCCGGCCGACCATAAAATCGATGTCCTTCTCGACTTCTTTCTTAAGTCGCCGTCGTCGCTGATCGGGTCCTCAGGATCAGTGCTCCTCCCACAGCTCGACGGGTCTGCTGCTCAGGGCCGTGTTGTACCGGAATGCGAGCTGGCAGTACTGATCGGACGCGGCGGTGAAAATCTTGCTGTCGATGCCGTCAGTGACCACATTCTGGGTTACACGATCGGGCTCGACCTCACCGCTCGCGGTGAAGGCGAACGGTCGAGACGAAAGAGCCTGGCGACGTTCTGTCCCGTCGGTCCTTGGATCGTCACTCGTGACGAGTTGGGCGACGATCGGCGACTCGACGTCAAGCTCTGGGTAAACGGCACAGTGCACCAGGACTGGTCGACGTCGCACATGGTGTTTCCAGTGATGGAGGTCGTGTCGTGGGTGTCGCGCTCGGTGCGGCTCGAGCCAGGCGATCTCATCCTGACTGGTGCACCGCAAATGACTCGGGTCCTCGAATCCGGCGATCTGCTTCACGCTGAGATTGACGGGATCGGTGCACTCGAGATTGATGTCGCCGACTCGGCGCTGCTTCAGGGCGGCGTCTCGGACGGGGTATAACAATCAGCCGACGAGGCCCCACCGCGCAAACAGTTCGGCCATCTCGCTCGTCTCGATCGCAGTCAGAGCGTCGAAGGTATGCCCCGGCGTGCCGACGTCGACACCGAGCACGCCCATGCCGGCCTTCACAGCGGGACCGAGACCCAAACGCATCCAGTGTGATGGGAATGCAGCGAAGAAGCTCTGCCACCGTCGCGCTTCGTCATCATCGCCTGCTGCGTGCGCGGCGAGAATGTGTTGGGCGGCTGGGAGTCCTGGTGCGGGAACCATCGCTCCGTGCCCGCCCAGGTGGATGGTCGCGAGGAGCGACTCCATGTTGGTGTACACCCCGGCCAGGCCAGGTTCTGCGAGCTCGAGGCACAGGTTGAGGACCTTCGTCATGTCGCGTGAGGTTTCTTTCAGCGCTGCGATCTTCTCGTGTGCGGCGAGCTCGGCGAGCGACGACACGGATGGCTCGGTCCCAGTGCGCGGGTTCGAATAGACCACGATCGGCAGCGGGCTCTCGTCGGCGAGTTGGGTGAACCACCGCACGAACTCGTCCGACGTGGAAGGGGCGGCCCAGGGCTTGGGCGCCGAGAGCGAAAGCACGGCCGTTGCGCCGACGTCGGCCATCTGCTTCGCCATGTCTGCAGATCTGGATGCCAGGGGTGTGGAGACGCCGGCGATCACCGGGACGTCGCCGACCCGCTCGATGGCGCGACGAACGAGCCCGATCCGCTGGTCGCTCTCGAGCAAGTGATACTCCTGCACCTCGACTCCAGCCACCCCGATGGCGAGCGGCGATTGGGCTGCGATCCAATCGATCTGAGCGTCGAAGGCGGCGAGGTCCACGTTGCCGTGAGCGTCCCACGGGGTCAAGGCAGCCGCAATCACGCCGCGCTGTTTCAGCAAGTCGTTCATGGTCAGACCTCGATAAGGACTCGGGCTTGGGCGGCATCTCGGCCAGCCAGGGGAAGGGGAAGCGCATGTAATCGTGCCCGACCGGCGTGGTGTCCGCGTAGCGAGATGAGGTTTTCGATGATCAGCACGTCGTTGCCGAGAAGTGTTCGGTGGACTGGGAAATCGAAGCCAGCCGGGCGTCGCGACACCGGAACATCGACGGTGATGAGGTCGACTCCAACCATGTTGACACCGGCTTCGACCATCCATTCCGCTGCGTCGACAGCGATTGCTGGGTGCTCACGGTACGCATCTGTTCCGAACAGATCGCCCCAGCCCGTACTGATGATCAGGGCATCGCCGGCCATGAGGTTGCCGTCGACGACGGAGCGCAGCATCTCGGCGGAGATCTCCTCGTCGGCCGATACATCGACGTCGACGACGAGACATGGACGGATGAATCGCGCGGGCGGGATCTGATCGATGGTCAGACCGCCGGGAATCGCATGTGACGGCGCGTCGACGTGCGTGCCGGCATGCGTCGCCATGGTCAGGAGCGAGACATCGAGCGGCGCGCCAGCAGACATCTGGAGCAGCCAAGAGATCTCCACGGGCGGCAGCGGCGGGATCGCCGCTGTGCCGTCTCGGAGCGGCTGGCTCGCGTCGATGAATCGAGTAGTCATGCCAATCTTTCCCCCTTCCGCCGAGGTTGTGCGGTCCCCGGCAATCGGCCACCGTTCGACACGATGACAATAATCGTTTAATAATAGCACAAATGCACGGCCTGTTGATTTCTCAGATGGACCCACCCGTCGAACTCGATGACGAGTTCCATACCTGGTACGACACCGAACACATCCCGGTTCGGCTGGCGCTGTCCGGCTTCGGTTCTGCTGTGCGGTACAGAGCGACTGAGAACGCAACTCGTTTCCTCGTCTGCTACTTCATCGACAACCTCGATGTACTGGAGAGCGATGCATACGAACGCATCAAGTCTCAACCAGGGCCACGCACCGAGCGGATGCTCGGCGTGGTGCGTGATTTCACGCGCTTTACATGCGAGATGGTCAACGACACCGGCGAGCAGTCGCCCTCCTACCACGGCCCCTCGGACCACGTCATCGTGCATGTCTCTCACTGCCTGCCAGGTGCGACTGAGAAGCATGAGCGTCGTGAAGCAGCGAGAGCGGAATTTCTGGTCGAATCCGACCACAGGTGGCAGCGAGTCCGGTCCTACAGAACTTTCGGTGCCAACGTCGGCGGACCGTGGACGCACATCTCGATTCACGAAGTGAGCCGGCCGATCAGCGGGCCATCGCCGGTCCTCGGTTCTTCCGGGGTGGAACAGGAACAATGCTGGAACTACGAGGTCATTCGGCGGAGCCGGTAGCCAGCATGGCCGTCTGGGCGGCGGACCTGACTCAGCGCCACGCTCGAATCGGGGCTTGCAATTGTCAGCTCGGTCGGTCTACTATCAACTGATATTGAGTAATATCACTCAATATCAGGGGTGCTGGCTTGAGCTAGTGGGGCCGTGGGAGCATTGCGCGACCAAGGCTCCAGCTTGATGGTCAGCCAATTTTTTTGGGGGATTCATGAGAAACAAACCACGTTCACTGTTCGCCGCGATCGCCGCACTCGCATTGGTGGCCGGCGCCTGCGGAAGCGACGAAAACGCCACGTCTGCGGACACCGTTGACACAGCAGCCGACGAAACTGTCGAAAGCCAGGCGCCGCAAGTTGATCCCGACGAAGCCGAAGAGTCGGGGGAAGCCGAAGCGCCGGGCGAGGATGTGGTCGTGCAGATGGACGGCGAGGCCTACGACGACTACATCGCACGCCTCTACGCCGCCGCAGCCGAAGAAGGACAGGTTATTTACTACCAGTCCTCCGGCGAGTCCGAACTCGAGTTCATCCGTGAGCAGTGGGAGGCCCTCTTCCCTGAAGTCGATTTCGAGCCAGTCACGGCGCGGGCCGGAACGATTTTGGAGCGCGCACTACTCGAAGTGGGTACGGGGAACACGCAAGGCGACGTATTCGGGGCTGCAGGCGTCGAGATGCTGCTTCTGGAAGATGAGGGCGCACTTGCCGACTACTCGCCAGCTGGGCTCGAGTTCGTGAACGAGGACTTCATCTTCGATGGTCCGTACATTGGTCTGAACTACCTGTCTCGCCACGTCACCTACAACACCGACAACGTCGACCCGGCAGAGTTGCCTTCGGACTGGTTGGGCTACTGCGACCCAGAATGGAAGGGTCGGATCGGTATCGACGCCGAATCATTCGAATGGGCTGCGGCCTTCATCGAAGCATGGGGCGAGGAAAAGGCCCGAGAGTTCCTGGAGTGCCTGGCTGCGAATGAACCAGTGCTGCACCGTGGAACGACGAACGGAACCGAACTGGTGAACGTCGGCGAGTTTGACATCAAGCTGGACGGTATGGGCCACGTGTCCAAGCGGTTCATCGATGGCGAAGCAACAATCGGCGTGCAGATCCCGCACCCTGCACCGATGCCTGCAATCGTTGACATGTCCGCAATTCTTGCCAACTCACCAAACCCGAATGCTGCGCGCTTGCTTCAAGAGTTCTGGCTGATGCAAGAGGGCCAGAGCGCCATGACCAACGAGGGCAAGGCCACGACGACATCGACCGCTGAGGCCCATCCCTACTGGGACTTCATGGAAGGCTCGGACCTTTTGGTGCTCGGTCCACGAGAGTCCGATTCGTTGGAAGCTGGACTCGTCATGTTCAGCGAGGTCTTCGGGAACGCCGGCTGAGTCACCTTGCCGTCACCGGCATGATCGGTGGCGCACTCCGTCGATGATCTTGGGTGGGCCCGCACATCTTGCGGGTCTACCCAAGATCTCCGTTCCGTGATTGCCGCCTGACAAGGAGCATTTCGTGAAGACAGTCATCCCTGAACCCGCCGATGCATCAGCGGCGACACAACCGACTGACGGCTCAACATCGGAGCCGCAGAAGCCCACCAGGCGTCGGCGGTTCGACTTGCGAGCACTGCTGTTCATCGGCATCGCAGCTCTGCTGGTGTGGTTGATCATTGCTCCGATCGCTGTCCTCATCTGGGGAAGTTTCTCGTCGGGCCGGCCTGGACGGGACGACTTCTTTTCAACCGACAGCCTCACGCTCGACAACTATTCACGTGCACTTGATTCCGGGCTCTGGGAAGTCTTACTCAACACGGCGGCCTTTGCGATCGGCACCACGATTCTGGCTTTTGTGTTTGGAACGTTCTTGGCGTGGACGGTGGAGCGCACGAACACACCATTCCGTCGCCTGATCGTCTTGCTGGTCCTCGCCCGCTTGATCATCCCTGGCATCCTCACCACCGTTTCGTGGATCTTCCTCGCCAGCCCTCGGATAGGGATGATCAACAAATGGTTCGAGAGTCTCTTCGGTCTCGAGGGCCCGGTCGTGGACGTCTTTTCGCTTCCGGGAATGATCTTCGTTGAGGCCCTTGATGTGTTCCCCGTGTCGTTCTTGCTCATGTCGGCGGCCCTCCGGTCGATGGATCCGTCGCTTGAAGAGGCGTCGTCGGTGGCTGGGCACAGCACGTTCAGCACGACATTCCGGGTGACGTTGCCGCTGATCTTGCCGGCAATGCTGGCAACACTGATTTACCTGTTGATCCGTGGTGTCGAAACGTTTGAGACGCCCACGTTGATCGGGTTGCCTGCTGGCATCCGGACCTTCGTGGTCGAGATCTGGCAGCGGACGAGCGCGGTGCCGACGGACCTTGGGCTTGCTGCCGTGTACGCAGTGTTGGTGTTGTTGCTGGCTGTGGTGCTGGTTTGGGGATACAACCGGGCTACACGGCACAGCGAGTCCTATCAGGTCGTGAGCGGTAAGGCGTTCCGACCACGTCGTATTGATCTCGGGATGGCACGTTGGGTGTCATTCGGACTCGCAGCGCTGCTGCTCTTCTTGTCGATAGGTTTGCCGTTGATCGTGCTGACCTGGGCCAGTATCCAGCCTCCGTTCTCGGGTGTCCCGCCACTCACGCCGGGCGCGGTAGCGGATGGCGGGTTTTCCTTGGAGAATTTCCGTGATGCGTTTGACTCCGAACTGACTCGCCGCGCTCTTTGGAATTCGACGATTCTTGCGCTTAGTTCGGCCACGATTGTCACGGTTCTGATGGCAATCACTGCCTGGATCACCGTCAAGTCGAAGATCCGCGGGCGCAGCTTGCTTGACCACCTCGCCTTCACGCCGATCGCAGTGCCGGCCATCATGTTTGGTCTCGCTGTTCTCTGGATGTATCTCGTGCTGCCGTTCCCGGTTTACGGAACGTTGTGGATTCTCCTGATTCTCTACGTCGCACGCTTTCCGCCAGTTGCATTCCGCATTCTGTCGGCCCAGACGACTCAGATTTCGAATGAGTTGCAGGAGGCTGCCGAGGTCAGTGGCGCCAGCTGGTGGCAGAGCTTCCGAACCATCATGCTGCCGCTGCTCAAGCCAGGCTTGCTCGCTGCGTGGGTGTTCGTCATGGTGCATGCGTTCCGCGAACTCGGTGCGTCGGTCCTGGTGTCCTCGTTCGGCACCGAGGTCGTCGGCGTCGCGATCCTCGATCTGTGGGAGAACGGCAGCTTTGGACTGCTGAGTGCGTTCGGAATCGTCATCATGGCGGGACTCTTGGTCGCTGCGCTTTTCGCAGCTTGGATAAGTCGTCGATATGGGGTGAAGGAAGAATGATCAAACTCGAGGGTCTCACGAAGACCTACGCAGGGAGCACCGAACCAGCGGTCAAAGGCATCGACCTGACCGTCGCGGAGGGCGAGCTGGTCACCTTGCTCGGCCCTTCAGGGTGTGGCAAGACGACCACGCTGCGATGCATCGCCGGTCTGGAGATGCCCGACGAAGGGCGCATTCAGATCGGTGACCGCACCGTGTTCGATAGCGCCGAGAAGATCAAGGTGCGCGCAAACCAGCGCAACACCGGCATGGTTTTCCAGTCGTATGCGATCTGGCCGCACATGACGGTGTACGAGAACGTGGTGTACCCGTTGAAGGTTGGCCGCATTAACAAGTCTGCAGCTCGTGAGCGGGTGCTGCGAGCACTCGACCTCGTCGGACTCCGTGACCTAGCGGATCGCCCGGCACCGAACTTGTCGGGCGGGCAGCAGCAGCGAGTGGCTCTCGCACGTGCACTCGTCAGCGAGCCAGATATTCTGCTTTTTGACGAGCCGCTGTCCAACCTCGACGCCACGCTCCGTGAATCGATGCGACAGGAGATCCGCGAAGTGCAACAGCGGCTTGGCATCGCAGCGCTCTACGTCACCCATGACCAGACCGAGGCACTCGCGATCTCAGACCAGGTCATCGTCATGTCGCACGGAGAAATCCTCGACGTGGGATCACCCCAGCGGATCTACGAGCGGCCGTCGTCACTGCCGGTCGCCCGATTCATCGGACTTGCCAACATCTTCGAACTGACAAGCGTGTCCTCAGATGGCGACTGGATGCGCGGCCAGTGTGAGATCGGTTCGATCCACTTCTCCGAGAGCGCCGACCACGACGGGGCGGCGACCTCGGTCATCGTCCGGCTGGAGGACGTCAAGCTAGACCCTCCAGGTGCTGATGACATCGGCAAGAACCGCTGGCCGGGCCGCATTGTGTCGGCCCTCTTCTTGGGGACCTTGTGGGACTGCACGATCGAGGTCGCCGGAGGGCGTGTCCGTGCCCATGTACCCCGAACGCAACAGCCAAAAGCCGGCGATGCGGTGACGGTGTACATACCACCGTGCGACTGCACGCCGATGAAGTAACCCGATGATGAGAAATACAGCGCTGTTGAACCATCGACCACTGGAGGAAGCCTCATGAGCATCGTGGGAGCCATTGCTACTGTCCATGCACCATTCATCGCCGGTATGCCGGAGCTCGCGCCCGAGGCGCAGCGCCACGCAGTCGACCAGGGCTTCGATCGGCTGAGATCGATACTCGACGAGCTCAGCCCCGACGTCATCGTCACCGTGTCGAGCGAACACATCACCAACTTCCTTTCGGAGGACGTTCCCCCATTCGCCGTGAGCATGGCCGAGGCAAATCCGACCCAACCAGAGTTCGGTCTTCCCGATCGTGACGTGCCGGGCGACTCAGAGTTCGCTCGGGGGCTCGTGGATTTTGCCGGTCGACAGCAGTTTCCACTCGAGGGTCGCGACGAGCTCTACCTCGACCACGGGACGAATCTGCCGCTCAAGTTCCTGCGACCAGAGTACGACGTCCCCGTTGTTCCTATCATCGTCAACACCATCTGGGCGCCCTTCCCTTCGACGTCCGAGGCGCACGATCTCGGCGCACTGTTGGCCAGATACGTCGAAGAGCAATGGCCCGAGACGCGTGTCGTCATCATTGGGACCGGAGGTATTTCACATTGGGTCGGCAATCGTCATCATGGTCAGATGAACGCAGAGTTCGATCGCTGGTTCATCGACATACTCATGGCCAGGGACGACGAGGCGCTGCGGTCCATCTCCGATGACGACATCACACCTGGGGGCGATGGAGCGCATGAGATCCGGACCTGGATCACGATGTCAGGCGCTGCTCGCGCTGTCGGACTCGTACCCGAGATCGTGCTCGAGGAGCCGTTCGTTCCTGGCTGGAATGTAGGGGTATATCAACTTGTCTGGAGACAGCCCGTTGAGAGGCGCGAGCCGTAGCCATGTCGAACTCAGCTGTCGAACGTTTGGTCTGGGAAATCCATCGCCGCGGGGGAGGCGATGAGTATCGCGCTGACCCGGGCCTCTATCTCTCCGATGCATGCGAGCGTCTCGGCATTACCGACGACGCACGAGCCGCCCTAGAGCACAGGGACTTCGCTCGCCTGATCGACCTCGGCGTCCATCCCATGTCCGTTCTCTTCTTCGCACATGCCAACCATGTTCCGATGCCGCAGTATCTGGGTGCCATCGGAGCGGATCCGGCTCATGTCGAGACGTTCCGCCAGATCTTTGCCAATGCAAACCGGTTGCGCCCGGGCGCCGACCAAACACCAACCGAAAGCGAGTGACCATGGAGCGAGCCGTACGATTCCCGAGCGGCGATCTGGAGTTGGCCGGGGTCCTTCACCTGCCCGAGAGCGCCGGCGACGCCCGGTTGCCGTGCTTCGTGGTGTTACACGGGTTTGGTTCAAACAAGGACGCGACCAACGTCCGGGGTCCCGTGGAGATGTTGAACGATTGGGGGTATGCCGCGTTCCGCTTCGACATGCGGGGCTGCGGAGAGAGTGACGGCGAGTTCGGACGGGTGATCTGTCTCGAGCAGGTGGCCGACACTCGAGCCGCAATCGATCTACTCCAAGCCCAGCCCGAGCTCGATCCCGACCGGATCGGGGTACTCGGCTCCAGTTTCGGCGCTGCGGTTGCCATTTACTCCGCCGGGGTCGACGAACGCATCGCCGCGGTCGTCTCGTCCGGCGGTTGGGGGCACGGGGAGCGCAAGTTCCGCCGCCAACACCCGACAAAGGAGGGCTGGATGCAGTTCACCCAGATGCTTGAGCGAGGGCGCCTTCACCGCGAGCAGACCGGTGAGTCCCTCATGGTCGATCGCTATGACATCGTCCCGATGCCCGACCATTTACGGACACATCTGAGCAACAAGTCGGTGGTCGAATTCCCCGCTGAGGTCGCTCAGTCGATGTACAACTTCTGCGCAGAAGACGTCGTCGGCGCCATCGCCCCTAGACCGCTGTTGTTGCTCCATTCCTCGAACGATTCGATCACGCCGACCGAGCAGTCGATTGCATTGTTCGAGAAGGCCGGCATGCCCGTTGACCTCCACCTGTTTGCAGAAACCGATCACTTCATGTTCTCCGAGGAGAACCTGCGCGTCCGCGAGATCGTTCATCGATGGCTCGACCGCTTTCTGCCGATTATCCCCGAATCCGCTGATGGAGGTAACTCATGATCCTGAACGCACTCCGGCACGGGTCTGACGACCGAGAAGCGGTCGTGCTTCTGCACTCGCTCGCCCTCGATGCGGGCGTCTGGCAGTCGGTCATTCCGCTCCTCGAGCCGCAGTTTCGCGTGGTCGCGCTCGACCTTCGTGGGCACGGCAATTCGCCGCGGAGTGTTGAGTTCACCATCGAGGACATGGCTGACGACGTTGCTGAAACGGTTGCGTCGATCGGCATCGACCGAGCGACCGTGGTCGGCCTCTCGCTGGGCGGCTGCGTGGCCCAGTCGGTTGCTGTCCGACATCCAGGGTCCGTGCACAGCCTTGTGCTGGCCGACACGACCGCGTGGTACGGCGTTGATGCGCTCGAGGCCTGGGAGGGTCGCGCTGACCGGGCCCGGCAGCAGGGCCTCGAGTCACTGGCTGGCTTTCAGCTCAGACGCTGGTTCAGCGACTCCTTCCGGCTGGGGAATGGTCCCTTGTGTGACAGGTTACTTGCGACCTTCCGAGCGAATGACGTCGATGCGTATGCCGCAGCATGTCGTGCGCTCGGCCGCTACGACGGACGCGGTGAGGTCGAGTCGATCGGCGTTCCCACCGAGATCGTGGTGGGTGAGCACGATGGAGCAACGCCCCCATCGGACGCGCATGACCTCGGTGCCCGGATTCCCGACTCGAACGTCACTGTGCTGGCTGACGCCAAACATCTGACTGCTCTCGAATGCCCCGATTCGCTCGCAAATGCAATCAAGCGTGCATTCGACCGGGCGTAGCGGTGCGGTGACGGTAGGCGAGAGAGTGGAGGACTGCGGTGCGGGGGTTTCGGCTAGTATCAATCCCTAACAATGAATGAGCGAACGGAGAACTCCCAGTCTCGTGCTCTGTCCGCCCGTGTGCGGCGGGACCGGAGCGATATTCGGGCACTGCTCATTCAGTCAGCCGTCGTGGAGTTCGCTGCAAGTGGATTCAATGGGGCCTCGACCCGCTCGATCGCCGAGCGTGCGGATGCACACCAACCCCAGATCAACTACCACTTTGCCTCGAAGCTCGAACTCTGGAGGGCGACGGTCGACCACCTGTTTGGCCTCTTGGACGAAAAACTCACCGGTATCGACGACATCGAGGATCCGGCTGAGAGCTTTGCTGAGAACATCCGTCGGTTGGTGCACTTCGCCGCTGAGCATCCTCACCTCAACCGGATCATTGTCCAAGAGGCGAGCTCGTTGAATCCTCGGATGCGATGGCTCACCAACGTACACATCCGACCACGATTCAACCTCCGGCGGCAACTGTGGCGAAACCTCCAGGAGGCAGGCATTGCCGCCCCAATTCCGGATGAACTCGTACATCACGTGTTGATCGGTGCGGCATCCCAACCCTATGTCAGCAGTTATGAGACCAAGCTCCTGCTTGAGCGACAAGAACTGGACTCGAGACTGGTTGATGCCCACGCCGAGGGCCTGGTGACAACATTGCTGCCGGGCTACCGGCCACCGCAACGAAGCGGCGATTAGCTCGCACAAGCAGAGCGGTTCCGAAATCTAGGCTGTCGAGACAAGCGGTGGGACAGTGGGCCTCGGACATGTGTGAGGCCTTTGCTGCGCAAGAGACGCCTCCACGCGGATCGGGCAAAGTCGTCAGAACTCAGCGACGATAAATGACGGTCATGCCCCCTGACGTGGTGGGGTTTGTGAGGTCCACCAGTAGGTGAGCCATCGGCGTGATTCTTGGTGTGTTCCTGCAAGAACCCACATCAAGGAGAACACACCGATGGCTCTATCCGATTCTGCCCTGTCCGAACTGCTCGACGCACTCCGCGTCGGCGACGGCACCGATCTGGTCCGTGAACTCGCCCAGGTCATGCTGCAACAACTGATCGAGACCGAAGCGTCCGCGGTGATCGGCGCCGCCCGATACGAACGCAACCCAGACCGCACCGTCGAGCGCAACGGTCACCGTGCAAAGGTGCTTTCGACCAAGGCCGGCGATCTCGATCTTCAGATCCCGAAGCTCCGCAAAGGATCGTTCTTCCCGTCGATCATCGAACCGCGCCGACGTATCGACCAGGCCCTCTACGCGGTCGTGATGGAGGCCTACGTGTCAGGGGTGTCGACACGCTCAGTCGACGACCTCGTCGCAGCACTCGGAATCGACACCGGGATCTCGAAGTCCGAAGTGTCACGCATCTGCGGCGGCCTTGATGAACGCGTCGAAGCAGTCCGAGGGCGCACCCTCGGCCATGTCGCGTTCCCCTACGTGTATCTCGACGCCACTTACGTCAAGGTCCGCGACGACGCCCTGGGCCAAGTCGTGTCACGCGCTGTCGTGGTCGCGACTGGCATCACTGCCCAAGGCGAGCGTGAGGTGCTCGGCGTTGACATTGGCCACTCCGAAGACGAGACGTTCTGGACCGGGTTCCTCCGCTCGCTCAAAGCCCGCGGACTCACAGGTGTGCGCCTCGTGATCTCAGACGCTCACGCCGGGCTAACCGCGTCGATCACCAAGATCATGATCGGAGCATCCTGGCAACGCTGCCGGGTGCACTACATCCGCAACCGGCTCGCTGTGGTCCCCAAAGGCGCCCAAGAAATGGTTGCAGCGACGTTCCGATCGATCTTCGCGCTCGCTGACCCCGACGAGGTCCACAAGCGCTGGGACGAAGTCGTCGACACCATCGATGACCGCTTCCCCAAGGCCGCCGAGTCGATGCGCAACGCCCGGACCGACGTGTTGGCATTCAGCGCGTTCCCACAACCGCACTGGCGAAAGATCTGGTCCAACAACCCGCTCGAGCGACTGAACAAAGAGATCAAGCGACGCACGAACGTGGTTGGGATCTTCCCCAACGACCCCGCCGCCATCCGATTGATCGGCGCCGTGCTCGGCGACCAACACGACGAATGGTCCATCGCCCGCAAATACATGTCCGACACCTCGATGGCACTCCTCGACAAGACGTGCCACAATGTCGAGGCTCAGCCCCTCGGTGAACTCACCGAGACCTGAACCACACCAGGGAACGCGTCACGCAAACCCCACCACGTCAAGGGACTCAAACTTCTGGGCGGCCCGAGTGGCTGTGTGATGGCGTGGATATCGAGCGGTTCTCCGAACCGCTGGCTGCCGATCTCGAGGTGGAGTTGTCGGGCCTACTCGGCGAGTCGACGGAGCCGTTCAGCG
>JBLIKS010000009.1:0-25093 GCA_047635555.1 Candidatus Azotimanducaceae bacterium | reverse complement strand
CGATGGTGACACGATCGAGTTCCAGGTCACTGGTCGTGGCGGGATCCCTGAGGGTGCCGAAGCGGCGTCGTTGAATGTGGTGGCGATCTTTGCTGATGGGCCTGGCTTTTTGACGGTGTATCCGTGTGATCAGACTCGTCCGGATCCGGCAGCGTCGGTCAACTACGACGGTGACGATGTTCGGCCCAATGCGGTGTTGACCAAGCTGTCGGCGACTGGCACGGTCTGTATCTACACGTTGCGTGCAACGGATCTCGTGGTTGATGTGAACGGTGCGTTCTCGGCGGGCTCCGGCCTTGAGGCGGTCAACTTTGGTTCGATCAATCCGGCGCGTTTGCTTGAAACACGAACTGGTCCGGGTTTGGAGACCGTTGACGGGCAGCAGCAAGGCGTTGGTCGTGGCAGCGACGGCGCGACCCTCACCTTGCAGGTGACTGGTCGCGCGGGGATTCCCGACGGTGCCACAGCGGCGTCGTTGAATGTGGTGGCAATTTCGGCTGATGGCGCTGGCTTTTTGACGGTGTATCCGTGTGATCAGACTCGTCCGGATCCGGCAGCGTCGGTCAACTACAACGGTGGCGATGTCCGGCCCAACGCCGTACTGACCAAGCTGTCAGCAACAGGCACGGTCTGCATTTACACCCTGCGAGCCACCGACATCGTCGTCGACGTAAACGGCGCATTCACCTGAGGTCGATTTTGAAATATTGGTGAGGTCTCGGTTCGGCCCGAAGGTGTGGTGCTGCGTTGCAGTTCCTGCGGAGCGATGCTCGAACGACAGAAACCCTTTACTTACAAAGGAAACATTGGCCACGCAGGGTTTCCCGTGACCGGGAATCCGGAGCCCAGACCGAGAGTCGAACTCGGGACCTACGCATTACGAATGCGTTGCTCTACCAACTGAGCTATCTGGGCAATTCCGACTCGTTGCCAAGAAGGACGACACGAATATATCGGCCGAGGCCGGGTCAGCCTCGCGGGGATTCGAGTGGATCTCGACCGTCCCACGTCCCCGACGACTCGTACGGCTCGAATCGAGCGAACATTTCCTCCGCATACCAGTCGCCAGTGCGGGTCTCTTCGATCACCTGCTGATGCCTCGGCATCGAATACGCATAGGCCCGCGCCGCACCCATCGACTCCCACAAACTGAACGTTGCGAGCCGGCCCACCGGGGCCTCTCCGACACCGACGACATCGATCAAACCGGATGCCGTGTGCAACTCGGCGTCGACCTCGACACCCGCCCGCCCGAACGCTTTCCACGAGGGCCGCCGCACATTGGCACGAGTGATGATCGCAATCGGCCCGGACCTGTCGCCCGGCTCAATTCCATCCAGCGGATCGATGCCGCGCCATGTGCCGTGCCCGCCGACCGCCTTCAGACGGACGTGCCAACTCTCGGCCGCACGCTGCCACCGCTTCGCAACGCGATGCGACGACATGAACCTGTCGAGGTCGGCTTCGCTCTCCCATACGGCAAACAGTGCCGTCCGCCGGAGGTCGGCGCTCGGCCCAGTGTTGTTGCCCTTGCCGCTCCCCATGAGCCGCCAGAAATGTAGGCCATCGACACGCGACATCACAGGGCGATCGAGCCCGAGGCGTGCCAATGCCAACACGGCGCGGCCCCGTCGCTCACGAATCAGGTGGAACGATGCGATGCGGGCCATGCATCAGCCATGCTGTCAGCAATGAGTTCGTTCAGCACTACCTTCGTCGATGTTCTTATCGTCGTCGTGGTCGGCTACCTGCTTGGCTCAATCCCGGTCGCCAACCTCGTGGCACGCCGCCGTTCGGCAATCGACTTGCGCGAAGTCGGTGACCGCAATCCCGGGTTCTGGAACGCACGCGAGACGCTCGGCAAATGGGCAGCGGTTCCGGTGTTCGTCGGCGACCTTGCCAAAGGCGCTGCGGCAGCAACCGTGGGAGTGTTGATCGCCGACCCCGGTGTGTGGGGAGTTGCCTACGTCGCCACCGGTGCAGCGATGATCGGCCACGCATTCCCGGTCTTCGCTCGGTTCGTTGGCGGTCGCAGCATTCTGACGTTCGTCGGCGGCGCCGCCGCGTTTGCATCGCTGTCGGTGGCAATCGGCGTCGGCGTGGTCCTCGTCGTATTCGCCATCACCCGGTCGTTCGCGTGGGGCTCGCGCGCCGGGGTACTTGCGCTTCCATTCATCCATATTGTGCTCGAGGGGCCATACCGGACCGCAGCTATGGGCGTGCTGATGACGATCATTGGCATCCGGTTTGCCATGGCCGCGCTGACTGATCGCAAGCGCGCCCCTCAGCTATAGGTGCGGCCGCGCCAGGTCTGCGGACCGCGCCGGGCAATGCCCTTGGCGATGGCGAACGTGGCTGGTAGGTCAGCAAGAGGGCTCGCCCAATACGGCGCATCGGCCACCGTGTAGGCAGTTCGCGTTCCGGCAAGCGTGCCGATCCGGTTGATCAGCAGGAAAGCGTCGAGGATGTCGCCGCGCCCGAGCAGTAGCCGCGGGAGTGGCAGCGCCTGGGTGAGGAAGACGACGCTGAAATCGAGGAGTTGACGACCGAGCGGCTCGACACCGGGAAGTGCGAGCGATCGGCCCCAGCCAGCCCAGGTGTCGTCGAACGACTCGAACATACGAACCGTCAGTAGATCGCTCGCATCGAGAAAGCCGACCGATGCGCCACTGACGGCAAGACGGCGGGCGAGCGCGATGTCTTCGACCACTTCGCCACCGACCTCAGACATTCCACCTGCATCGAGGAACGCCTGTCGAGGGAACGTCATGCACTGGCCGTTCGCCATCGCCCGGCCAGGCCGGGTTGCAACACCGGGTGGGCCGAAGCGGTAAACGAGCGTCGTCAACATTGCCGGATGCAGCCAGCGACTCCCGGGCGTGGGGCAGTCGAACCGGCCGCCAACGGTCAGCAAGTCGAACCCATCGTCTATCGCCCGACGAACGAGCGCGGTTGGCAACCGAGGGTCGGGGCGGGTATCGGCATCGAGGGTGACAACCCACTCGCCGGTTGCGGCCTCAATGCCCTGCTGCAATGCCCAGGCCTTGCCTGCCCAGCCCGCCGGTAGTTCACGGCCCTGCAATACCCGCGCTCCAAGTCGTTCCGCCAGCTTGGCGGTGCCGTCGCTCGACTGGTCATCGACGACGATCACTTCGCCAACCCCGATCGCTCCCACAATTGTGTCGAGGAGCGGGCCGAGGCGGTCGACTTCGTCGCGAGCCGGGATGACGATGCTGATCTGAGGTGTCGGCGGGCTGCTCGCGCTTTTGGCGCTGACAGGCTGCGCAGCTTTTGCCACCTTGGCGAGCCGTGTAAGTGCTACTCCGGCAGCGGCCAGGCGGATACCGATAAGACCAAACCGGAGACCAAACCGGAAGCGACTTCTCACCCGTTGTCCTGAGCAATCATCTCGCAGACGATCTTCGCGCTGGTCGCCACGAGCGGCAGGCCGCCGCCCGGATGGCTCGACCCACCCACGAGGTACAGGCCGTCTTTCGTGCCGCGGTTCGCCGGGCGGGCAAACGCGGCCTGTTTGCCATTGGACGCGGTCCCATAAATCGCACCACCAGGCGATCGATAAAACGCCTCGATGTCGGCTGGTGTCAGCCGGGCGCAGAACTGCATCCGGTCACGCAGGTCGACTCCATGTGCGGCGAGCCGCTCGAGCACGAGGTCGCGATACGCGGGTGCGTCGATGTCGGCTCCCGGTGGCGTGTTCACGAGCAGGAACCAGTTCTCGCTACCGGCTGGAGCCTGGCTCGGATCGGTTACCGATGAGACGCAGCCGTAGATCGTTGGGTCGGTTGCCAGTTGCCCGGCGTCGAGTTCGCGAAATTCCTGGGCGTAGTCGTCGGAGAACCAGACGTTGTGATGGCCGAGGCCCTCGGTCGTCCCCGATGCGCCGATACACAGTGCGAACCCGCTCGTCGACCGGCCAGCCTTGCGGACCTGCTTGAGGGCCCGTTGGTCATCGATGAGGTCGCCGTAGAGGTGCTCGGCATCAACATTGGCGATGACGATGTCAGCGGCAGTTGTCGTGCCGTCAGTGAGCTTGATGCCAGTGACCGCTTGATCCTGGGTTGTGATTTGAGCGACGTCGCTTCCGGTCTCGATGATGACGCCCTGGTCGATGGCCACCCGGACGAGCGCATCGCGCAGCGCGCCGAGGCCACCCATTGGATACCAGCAGCCGTACTCGGCTTCGATGTGCGGGATACACGCCAGCGTGGCCGGTGTCTGCCTCGGTGACGAGCCAGAGTAGGTCGCATAGCGGTTCGCCCACTGCTGCAGTTCGGGCGAGTCGAAGGTCGCGCGGGAGGCGTCGTTCAGGCTGCGCAGCGCGTCGATGGCAGCGAGGTCCTTCGGTGACTGCATCCGCTTCAACAGCGCGACGGGGTTATCCATCGGACCGGCAAAGAAGGTCCGCTCGGACACCTCCCAGATCTTTCGACCGCGCTCATTGAAGCCACGCCAAGCATCGCCCGACCCCGGCGAGAAGGTGTCGAATGCTGCGGCCGTCGCATCCGCGTCGTCGTGGACCCTGAGCTGACCGCCATTGCGCCAGTGGTAGCAGAACTGTGGGTCGAGCCGGACCAGATCAAGTTCGGCCTCGAGGCTCGTTCCGGCAAGTACCAACACCTCGTCGAACACGTGCGGAAGGGTGAGCAGCGACGGGCCGATATCGAACGTGAAGCCGTCGCGTTCGAACGTTGCCAGCTTGCCGCCGGCGACATCGTTCCGTTCGAAGATCGTCACCGTGTGGCCAGCAACGCGCAGCCGAATCGCGGCTGCCAGCCCCCCGACGCCGCCTCCGACGATCACCACGTGCTTCATTTTTGGAGCTTTCGAAGCACTGCCGCTCCGGCGATGGGAAGCATGCCGAGCCCGCCGACTAGGGCCACGAGCGGATCGCGGAAATACTTCGCGAAGCCGAGCGTCTCCATCACCGACATGTATGCGTAGGTACCGACGAGCGGGCCGTCCGCGTCATGTTCCTTCGGCGGCAAGAGTGCCTCGAGGAGGGCCATCACGCCGAGGCCGGTGATGAACCAGCCGACGAAGTTGCTGAGCGGGATACTCCGATAGCGGCCGCCGCGAACCCAACTCCAGTAGCCCTCACCGACCATTTGTGGGTCAAGAAAGAGGTCCCACGCAGTCATTGCTGCACTGCCGAGGGCGATCCGTCGACCCGGCGTCGAGTGCTCACCGAGCGCGGCATGTGCCGCTTCGCGCGACGGCAACGACATTGCAAACCACGCCAACGGCACGATCGCCGGGACGTGTGCGACCTGCGGTTGGAGTGCATTGGTGTAGCCGTACTGCCCGAACGGCAGGCCGGTCTGCGTGCCGATCCGCTCGACAGCCGTGGTGGTGATGGCAGTGATCGCACCTGCTGCACCGGCGCGTCGGCCACCCCAGGTCCGCACGGCGTTTGCCGTGGTGTTGACGAACATCCCGGTCACGACCAACGACGACAAAATCTTGCGAGCGAGGCCCCGCTGCGGCAGCAGCGGTGTGGCGATCATCCCGGCCATCGTTGCCAACCCTGCAATCGCGCCCACCCGATCGACTGGCTTCATCTGCAACATCCCATCTTTGGTGCCCGGTTCACACCAAGGGCAGAAGCAGCGGTATTCATCACCGGAGCATCTTGGCGACCATTGCCGCCTTCTCGGTGGTCGTGATGCTTGCTCGTGACGTAAACACGTCGTACTCGTTTGCTTCGATTTTGCCCAGAATGCGTGAATACAGAGTGTTCGCAGCCTGCACACACTTGGCAGATCGGTCCGGCAGCATCGTGATGCCGACGTCGGACGATTTGTATAGCTCGCGACAGCGGTTGATCTCGAATTTCATCAGAGCAATGAACTCGGGAGACATTCTGCGCTCGCTGAGATCAACGCCGTAGCGGCGGCTGTCTTCGAGCGGCACGTACTGGCGGCCTCGATCGAGGTCCTCATCGATGTCGCGCAAGAAGTTTGTCAGCTGGAACGCATTGCCGAGGTCGCGGGCATGCGGTAGGGCCGTGGCGTAGTCGGTGGGTTCGAGGATCGGCAGCATCATCTCGCCGATAACCGCCGCCGAGCCATCCATGTAGACGAGCAGGTCGTCCCACGTTTCGTACGACTCGACGGTGAGGTCCATCGTCATGGAACCGAGGAAGCGTCGGAATGCTGTCTTGTCGATGTCGAAGGCCCGGACCGTATGTACGACCGCCTTCAGTACGGGATCTTCGGATCGACCGACTTCAAGGTCGGCAAAGAACCGGTCACCGAAGTCTTTGAGGGCTGCCGCGCGTGCCTCGGTCGGGACGTCGCGTCCTCCCTGCGAGGGAATTTCGTCCACGATGTCATCGGCGTACCGAGCGAATGCGTAGAGCGCATGAACGTGGTGCTGTTTAATTTTCGGCAACACCTTGGTCGACCAGTAGTACGTGGTGCCATGGCGCTTGTTGAAGTCGCGGCACAATGCGTAGCTCTCGTCGAGTGTGACGGGCCCGGCCGGCAACAGATGCGTCGTTGGAGTTGGTGGTGTTCGCTGGAACGGATTGCGCATCAGAACAAGAGCGTAGAAGTTGCGAAAGGGGTCTGACCCCATTGGCAACTATTTGCGCTTGGCGTATTCGTCGACGCGCTCGGCTGCGAGCTTGCCGGAGACGAGGACCATGGGGACGCCAACGCCCGGCAGCGTGGAGCTGCCAACGAAGACGAGGCCGGGAATCTTTTTGGTGACGTTGTTCGGCCGGAACGGCCCGGTCTGGAAGAACGTGTGGGCCAGTGCGAAGGGCGTGCCCTGCTCCATGCCCATGCGTTCCCAATCCTGCGGGTCATAGACCTCTTCGAGTACGACGTCGGTCGGGTAGCCGAGGCTGGCCACCTTGTTCTGCAGCGATTCGACGATTGTGTCTCGCTCTTTTGACCAGTCGATTTTGCCACTCAAGTTCGGGGTGGGTTCGAGAACGTACAGGTTGTTGTGGCCGGGAGGAGCGAGCGTCGGATCATCGAGTGAGTGCAAAGTGACGAGGATCGAGGGGTCGGGCATGCGAACACCGTCTTCGATAAGTGCTTTGAACGACCCGTTCCAGTCATCACCGAAGTGGATGTTGTGGTGTGCTGCGTCGGCAGGGAGCTCGCCCTTGACGCCCGCAATCCAGAGCAGACATGACGGGCTGTACTTGCCATTTTGCGCCTTCTTCGGAACGTCGACCCCGTCAAGCAACTCGCGGTACGCGACGGGAAGATCGGGGTTGCAGACAACTGCATCGGCTTCGAGCAGTTCGCCACCCTCGGCACCGGGCTCGCCAAGTTGAACACCGCGTACCGAGCCGTCGGCGAATCTGACGATCTGGTTGACGGGAGCCTCGTAGCGAATGGTCACGCCAGCTTTTTCGACTGCCTCGGCCAAGCCAACCGCCATCATGTGCATGCCGCCCTCGGGCACGAAGACGCCCTCGACGGCGTCCATGTAGGTGATGACGGCATAGATCGCCAACGCCTCATACGGAGCGAGGCCGGCATACATCGACTGGAAGCTAAAGATCTGCTGCAGCCGTGGGTCGTCGAAGAACGAGGCCACTTTCTTATCGAGCTTGCCGAAGCCGCCGAGCTTGAGGATCTTCAGCCCGTCACGCCACGGCTTGATGAGATCGAGCGGTGTGTCGAGGTTCGTGTCGATGTATGACCGCATCTCGGCGGTGTAGAGCTTTTTGAGCCAGTCGGTGAAGTCGCCGAAAGCAGCGGCCTCTTTGTCGCCGGCGAAACGTGCGATCTCTTCGGTCATGGCCTCGCGGCCGTGTTTGACGAACAACGTCGACCCATCGGCATAGCAGGCTCGGTACATGGGGTCGACAGGCTTGATCGTGACGTGGTCGGCCATGTTGGCGCCGGCAGCCTGGAATGCTTCTTCGAGCAGGTCGGGCATCGTGAGCACGGTTGGCCCGTTGTCGAGCCGGAAGCCGTCTCGGATGACCATGCCGGCGCGGCCGCCGGGCATCGACTCGCGCTCGACGATGGTGACGTCGTGCCCGGCCTTACTGAGGTGGGCTGCGGCAGAAAGGCCGCCGAGGCCTGCGCCGATGACAACAACGTTCACAGGGTCACATCCATGGTGAGATCTTTCTCCAACTTGTTCATGATCAAACAGTGCGCTGCGCGACGAATGCGGCGAGCAATAGCAGTTCAGTCTTGGCGACGGCAGTGATCGGTGCTGCGTTGAGCGACGTGACAGCGGACTCAGTGAGGTCGCTGATGTGTTGTTCGAGTTCGGCGAGGCTGCCGGTGTCGACAATTACCTGCTGGATCGACGCAACGGTTTCGGCGGCCATGTGTGGGTCGCCGACCAGCTCGAGGACCTTGCGTTGTGCGTCGGTCGCAGCGCGAGTGGCTCGGGCGAGTAGCGGCGTCGGTTTGCCTTCAACGAGGTCGCTGCCGACCGGCTTGCCGGTGACTGCTTCGTCGCCGAACGCTCCCATGACGTCGTCGCGCATCTGGAATGCGTCGCCAAGCGGGAGGCCATAGGCAGACAAGTGAGGGAGTAACTCGTCGGCGCGCTGCGGCGCGGCGAGGACGGCGCCGAGATGTAGCGGCCTTTCGATCGTGTACTTGCCTGACTTGTATCGACAGATCCGTTCGGACGCAACGAGATCACGTGTCCTGCTGACGCCGCCCAGAATGTCGAGGTACTGCCCAATGTTCAGCTCGATCCGCAACTCGTTCCAGATGCCCATGGCGGTGGGTGATGCCGCTGCGAGGAGCTGGTCGGCGTAGACGAAGGCAAGGTCGCCGACAAGGATTGCTACGCCTTCACCGAATCGACGTGACTCACTGGCCCAGCCCTGCTCGGCGTGCTCGTCCGCTGCGACCATGTGGGCCGTTCGCTGCCCGCGGCGCGAGTGGGCATTGTCCATGACGTCGTCGTGAAACAGCGCACATGCATGCATGAGTTCGAACGCCGCGCCGGCATCGATGTCGACCTGCTCGTCAGGCCCCCCGCCCGCTCCGACGAATCCCCAGTGGCAGAACGCAGGCCGGAGCCGCTTGCCGCCGGAGAGCACCAAGCGGCGGATCTCGTCGATCGGCTGAGCGAGTGCGGGTTCGAGTTCGACCCAGCGGCTGCGCTCGGCTGCGAGGAATTCGTCCAATCGACTCGTGACGCGTCTCGCGATTTCGAGCAACGAGGCAGGAGCGCTCGACATGGGGCTCAGGGTACTCGCGACGGGAGTCGGCAGGTCAGTTGTCGAGGTCGGCGGTGACCTGCTCGATCTTGATCTGTGCGTTGGAGATCTTCTCGCGACAGAGCGTGATCAGCTCGCTTGCCCGGGCAACCCGGTCGGCGAGGTGGTCGACGTCAACGTCGGAGCCTTCGAGTTCGCTCAGGATCTTGTCGAGTTCGTCGAGTGCTGCGGCATAGCCGGGCTGTTCGGTGGCGTCAGGCATCGGTGTCATCTTTCAGGTGCGTGGCGGTGACGATACTGGTGACGGTGCCGTCGGCGAGTGTGGTGGTGAGGACGTCGTCGACGCCGAGATCTGCGGTCGAGCGGACTAGGTCGCCCGCGGCGTTGTGGGTGATTGTCCAACCGCGAGCGAGTTGCACGGTGGGATCAAGTGCGCCGACGCGAGCGGCGAGTACTTCGAGCCGTTGTGTCGAACGAGCGAGTAGATCGGTGGGCCGTTCGAGGAGGCGGGCAGATGCGCGGTCGAGGCGCTCGGTCGACCTTGTGAGTGCGGCCGGGCTGCTTCGAGCCAGGCGATCGACACGCATTTTTAACCGTTCGTCGGACCGTTCGACGGCGGCGTGTGTGCGTCGGGCAATGCGATGTGCAGCCTCAGACAGGTCATTCGTGGCATCGCTGAGCGCGACTTCGCTACGTTGGACAATCGAAGCAAACGCCTGCTCGGTCTCGCCGATGTAGCGCTGGGTTCGTTCGATCAGCGCACCTGCGCAGGCGGTTGGTGTCTTCAGAGCAGTGTGGGCCACCTCGTCGGCGACACTTCGGTCGACTTCGTGGCCTAATCCGGTCAGCACCGGGACTGGGCAGGCAGCGATCGTCCGAGCGATCTTCTCGGAGTCAAAGACCGCAAGTTCGTTGCGTGCGCCGCCGCCGCGGATCACGACGATCGCATCGAGGTCGCGGCGCAGCGCGAACCGCGCAATGGCCGCAGTGACCATGTTTTCGGCCATGTCGCCCTGGACCCGGACGTCAGCGACGCTGAGTTGAAAGCCGATCCCGCTGCGTTCGAGTTCGTCGCGGAAGTCGTGCCACGCAGCCGTGCCGACGCTGGCGACGACACCGACACGCAACGGCACTGGCGACACCCGAACTCGACGGTTGGTATCGAGCAGGCCCTCGGCAGTGAGCCGGCGCATCACTTCGTCGCGTGACTGAGCAATGTCGCCAATGGTGAACTTCGGATCGAGGTTCGCCATTTTGAACCCGAGCCGGCCGCCTTGCGCCCAGAAGTCGAGGTCGCCGTTGATCCGGACGTTCATCCCATTGCGGAGTTCGAGGCGAAACTTGCGCAGCAGCGGGGCCAGCCGCTGCTTCGTTGGTGCAAATAGTTGGACGTTGAGGACGGCCTTGCCCTTGTCGCCCTCTTCGATCAGCGAGAAGTACGTATGGGCCCCGCGATTCGAGAGGTCGCTGATCTCGCCGCGGACCCAAATGCCGCCTCGGAAACCGCGTTGCAGCTGTTCGTTAATCGCCTCGGCCAGCTCGCCGACGGTGAACGTGGGGTCGGCGAACTCGTCAGGGACGATGTCGTCGAAGTCGAATGCGGGCTGGCTCACTGCGCTCGATTCAATCAGACGCAAGCGCGGGCCAGGCCCGGATCAGGCCCCGAGTTGGCGGACCGTGCCGTCGAACGGTGTTTCGTTCTCGTCGTCGTCCTGTGGCAGGGCGAAAAGGTCGTCGTCGACCGGCAGGCCCCGCTGCTGGCGAATGCCATCGAGCTCCCGCAATGGCCGTTCGAGGGCCCGGCGACGGGTGCCTGCCAGCGCGTCGAACTCTTTGTCGACCGCTTCGAAGCGCTTTTTCACCTTGTCGACCTGTTCGGAGTACTTCGTCCATTGCGAACCAAACTTGCCGATCAGCTGCAGAATTTGGTCGCTGGTCTTCTCGATCATGAAGTTGTCGAAGGCTTGGCGGATCACCCCGAGGAATGCGAACAGCGTCAGCGGGGAGCACATGACGATCTGCTGCTTCATTGCGTCGTCGAGCAGGGTCGGATCGTGTTCGTGAATGAAGCTGGTGAGCTGCTCGTTCGGGATGAAGAGGAGCACGGAGTCGACTGCCTGTTGGTCACCGGTATTGCCGTAATCGCGCTTGGCCAGTTCTTTGACCCGCATCCGGACGTCGCGGAGGAAGTTCTTCGTGTGCATTTCGCGTTCGGCGTCAGTGCCCGCTTCGAGATAACGCAGGTACGACGCCATCGGGAACTTGACGTCCATGTAGAGAGCGTGATCCTTGGGCATCGGGAACGTGTAATCGGGCCGGCCGGTGGCGCCATCGATTTGGGTCTGCTTGAAGTAATTCGTGTTCTCGACGAAGCCAGCCATGCGCAGGACGTCTTCAGCCATCCGCTCGCCCCACTGGCCACGTGCCTGCGGGTTGGCGATTGCGGTGCGCAATGCCTGTGCCGACTCGGCGACTGCCGCTGCGACATCGGCGTGCGCTTTCAATGACGTTTCGACTTGGCCGAACTTCTCGGCGTTGGTCTTGCCGAGCGCACTGACCATGTCACTCAACTTGGACAGCTCGTTCCGCATTTCGCTGTGAACCTGATCGAGCCGTGTGTCGATGACGTCTTTCTTGGCAGCCAGGTCGGCGCTGGCGTGCTGCTGCACCTGTGACGCGGTGGCGCCTAATTGTTCCCGTTGCAAGATGGCGGTTTGCGCGAGGGCGGCCGTGACGGCCGCGTCACGCTCTTCGGTGGCCTGCTGGCGCACAGCGGCGACTGCGCCCTGTACTGCGCTGTCGACCGAGGCCTGCAGGGCCTCGACGGTCATTGCTTGGGAACCGAGCTGGCTGGCCAGGTCGGTGGATGCGCGCTGCTCGGCTTGGCGGAGTGCGAACAAGTAGGCCGCTGCGGCTGCACAGCCGGCAAGCACGAGGCCCATCACGATGACGACGATCAACATGGCGCCCACCGTACGGATGGAGTGTCACAGAGTTGCGGATCCCCCATTGGCCCAGCTCAGCGCCATCGGTCGGTGTCGCTGGCGCTCCGGGCCAACGCAACCCCACCGCACATTTCGCCGAAATCGCGACGTGACGCATCTCCGAGTCGTTGTGACCAGCGTTCACCTCACCTTGGTGGTCCGGTCGAACGGCGCTCGTTACCGTCCCTGTTCATGGCTGCTACCTCCAGCATTTCCGAACCGAACGTCGATGCACTGGCCATCGTGGAGCACGCCGATCGCGTCGTTCCCCTGGAGTCGGTGTTCAACTTCCGCGATCTCGGTGGCTACGTCTTGGGCAATGGTCAGACCACCGAGTGGGGACGGCTCTTTCGCGCTGACGGTCTCTACCGGCTCAACGACAGCGACCTGAATGTCGTCGACGGACTCGGCATCCGCACCGTCGTCGACCTCCGTACCTCCAAGGAGATCGCCGAGCGTGGCACTTTCCCGGTGGCCAAATACCCGGTGGCGTTCCATCACCTGTCGATCCTCGATGCCACGTGGGTCGAGACCGGCGTCCCCGACTTTCCCGAAACCGACCAGGGCGGCATCGACTTCCTGATCTGGGCGTACCGGGACATGTTGGCCAAGGGCGCCGACCGATTTGCGCAGGCCATCGCCACGCTCGCTGTCGCCGGCAGCGGCCCGGCCGTGTTCCACTGCGCTGCAGGTAAGGACCGCACCGGCATTCTCGCAGCACTGATTCTTGGTGGGCTCGGCGTGGACCACGAAGTGATCGTCGAAGACTTCGGACTCACCCGAGATGGTATGACCCGCATGCGAACGTGGCTTGGCGAGCATGCCCCCGACCTTGCTGCTGACATGGATACGCGTCCGCAGATGATGTTCGGAGCGCACCCTGACGCCATGCGTCAGATCTTGCGTGACCTCGTTGCCGACTACGGCACCGTGCGGAAATACCTCGCCTCAATTGGCATCGGCGACACAGTGCTCACCGACCTCGAAGCACGTCTCACCCTCTGACTGGCCTGGCCCTCTCACCCTCGAACCCTCGAACCCTCGGACCGACTGAACTGCCTGACCCTGATCCCCGAAGTCCGCTGAGCGGATCGGGTGGGCTCAGCTGGCAGTGGGTTCAGCTGGCAGTGGGCTCAGATGGTGGAGATGACGACGGACTGGATCTCGACCGGCTCGGACGGGCTGCCCGAGGCGGTGCCAGCCGCTTCCATCTGGACGACGGTCTCGTCGAAGCCAGTGGCGACCTGGCCGAACAGTGTGTACTGCGGCGGCAGGGCGGCACCCTGGTCGCCGGTGATGATGAAGAACTGGCTGCCGTTGGTGTCGGGCCCGCTGTTGGCCATGGCGATCGAGCCGATTTGGTACTCACCAGCTGCGGGCAGTTCGTCAGCGAACTTGTAGCCCGGGTCGCCGCCCCCGGTGGCTGTTGGGTCGCCGCACTGGACAACGAAGCCCGGGATGATTCGGTGGCACGTCGTGTCGTTGAAGTACTGGTTGCGGGCGAGGAACACGAAGTTGTTGACCGTGACTGGCGCCTTCTCCTGGTCGAGTTCGATGGTGATCTCACCCTTGTTCGTCGTGACGAGTGCACTGTATGACAGCGTCGAATCGAGGCACATTGGTGGCTGAGCGTCGAATGACTGCTGCTGTTCGGCGGAGCCGTCGGGTGACGGGCATCCGTCGGGAACGAATTCGCCGGTCGCAGCGAACACTTCGCCGTCGGCTTCGACGGGCTGCGACTCTGCAGTCGGGTCAGCGCTGGTGTCGGATGACTCGCCGGCGACGGTGTCATCGGCAGCGTCCGCATTTGCCACCGTGTCGGTCGTGACGGTTTCGTCATCACCACCGATGAAGGTGTTCGCGATCAGCACGATGGCGAAGACAGCAACGATGGAGCCAACGACAATGAGTGCTGTGCGCGTGGTTTTTTCACGCGTCTCGGCCTTGGCGACCTGCTGGTCTTTCATGGCCTTGTTGGTCCGCTGGCGTTCTCGTTTATCAGTTCCCACAGTGGCCAGACGATACCCGCAGCAGACAGTGCCAGCAGCAACGCCCCCAGCAACTTCTTTGGCGAGTTCTGTGGCGAGTTCCGACGCCCGTTTGCTGCTGACCAGGCTTCCATCACTATCGACCCGAATGTGCAGACTCCCGACGCCAGCGCTCGACCTGGCGCACTACTTCGTTTGACGGCGGCGTCGTCAATAGTGCGATCCTCGCACTTGAACTGGTTACGTTCGCCGCATCGGCAACGACGACTCGATGCGCGAACGAGACTCACCGGCGACAACCTCCGCCATGTTGATTGCGGTGGGCCTCGTGTTGGTCGCCGCGGTCCTCCCGGTCGAGGCAATCGATGCAGCGATTGTCGCGCCGTGAGAAATTTATTTGAGAAATTCCTCAAGTCGAACGTGCAGCATGCCGATCTATCGAAAATACCCCGGTGGCAGCGTCTGATGGTCCTTTGTTCCGCCGCAGCGGTGGGGTCCCCGGAGGACTTGGTACGTGCCCGGTAGATTAAACTCGATGGCAAAAATGCGTCTGTTTGCTTCGGCCCGGGAGGCCGCTGGGACGGGAAATGACGCGTTCGAGGGTGCCACGTTGGCTGACGTCCTGTTGGCAGCTGAGCAACGCTATGGCCCGGGATTCAGCGATGTGCTCAGCACCTGCCGGGTCTGGGTGAACGGTGACGATGTCGGTCTTGACACCGCACTTGGACCGAATGACGAAGTGGCGGTTCTTCCGCCAGTATCTGGAGGATGCACGTGAGTGACACCACAAGCCAGGCTAGTCCTGACCCCGCAGGGCTCTCGCTGACCGATCTGCGTGCGCTGCGTCAGCGGCTCCAGCACGAAGATGACGTCGTCTCGTATGCACGCCGAGTGGCCCAAGCCCGATTCGATCTTGTAAAAACTGAGCTCTCGCGGCGTGATGCTGGCCCCGACGCCGACCTCAATGCGCAGATTGGCGTCGTGCTTTCACAGCACTTGACCGGCGGCCAGGCTCGGCCTCCTCGTCCAACGGAGGATCTCAGCGACCACCCGCTTGCCGACGAGCTCGATGCCGTGTGCGCCGAATTCGGTTTCGGACGTCTCGAAAAACTCGACAAGTCAGAACTCGATTCTCTCGCCGATGCGATTAGCGAATTCGAGACCAAGGTGTCTTCTGACCGTCGCGAACGATTCGACCGGCTTGATGCGCTGAGTGCCGAACTCGTGCGCCGTTACCGCGACGGCGAAGCGAACGTCGACAGCCTCCTCGACGGTTGATTCTGACCGTCCCTCGTCGGGACGGACTCTGATCACGACATCTCGGTCGGCGCCTTGCCTCGGTAGGGTCAGAATTCGTGGTGCTTCGAGTCGCAGTGATCTCTCTCCACACCTCGCCGTTGCTCCAACCGGGCTCGGGTGACAGCGGTGGGATGAACGTCTATGTGCGTGAACTCGTGTCGTCGCTCAGCCAGATTGGCATCGAGTGCACCACGTTCACCCGGGCCGACCGCGAGGGCTTGCCAGCCGAAGTGCTCGTCGAGCCCGGTCACCGTGTGGTCTACATCGAGGCCGGGCCGCACCACCTTCCGAAAGAGGCGCTCCCGGAAATTTCAGACCAGTTCTGCCACGGCGTGATGGAGTGGATCGCGGCCAACGAGAAACCCGACATCATCCACGGGAACTACTGGCTGAGCGGCGTCGTCGGCCACCATCTCAAGCACGAACTTGACGTCCCGTTCGTATCGACGTTTCACACGCTCGCCAGAGTCAAAGCCGAAGGTGGCGACCCTGAACCCAAGTGGCGTGACCGGGCCGAGGCCGAGATCATCCAGTGTTCTGATGCGATCTGCGTGAGCTGCGTCGAAGAGGAAGAACAGTTCCGCCGTCTGTACGGCGATCCGCACGGCCGGATCGAGATCATTGCGCCAGGCGTCGAGCACGCATTTTTTGCGCCAGGCGACCAAGCCGGGGCGCGCAGGGCCATCAACGTCGACCCGGACATTCCGTTCATTCTGTTCGTTGGTCGTATCCAACCGCTGAAGGGGCCCGACGTCGCCATTCGTGCACTCGCAGCACTCGGCCGGTCTGATGCGCGGCTGGCTATCGTCGGCGGTGCGAGCGGCAGTAACGGCGACGGACAATCATCCGAAGCACGCGCGCTGGTCGACGAACTCGGTCTGCATGATCAGGTGCAGTTCATCGAGCCGAAGCCGCACCACATCCTTTCCACTTGGTACCGAGCGGCGGACATTGTGTTGGTGCCGAGCCGAAGCGAGAGCTTTGGGCTCGTTGCACTCGAAGCTGCGGCGTGCGGTGTGCCGGTGGTGGCCAGCGCCGTCGGCGGGTTGGTCAGCCTCGTCGATGATGGGGAAACCGGGTATTTGATCGAAGGCCGCAAACCAGCCGACTATGCCGACGCCATGCGTACGATTCTCAACGACTCTGAGCTTGCAGCGTCGATGGGGAAGGCCGCCGTCGAACGGGCCAAGGCCTACACCTGGCGTGCCGCAGCAGAGCGACTCCTTGAGGTCTATGCCGAACTGGGTGTTGGAACACTCGTCACCTGCCACAACGCCGACGAGGAGTCGCCATGATCGAACCAATGAGCACCGCCGAACTCGCCGTGTTGCAACGTCAGATCGATGAATGGTTAGGAGAGCTCGATGCGGGCCACGACCACATCGTCGCCGTTGAACGCGTTGCCGAGGCGACCTCTGAGTCTGGCGTGCGTTGGCTCGTGCGCATGCGGGGTGAGGAGAAGGACTTCACCACGGTGTGGCTCACGCTCGGCCAGCGGACGCTGAAGTACGAGTCGTTCGTGATGCCCGCGCCTGAGGAAAACCACACCGATCTGTACGAGCATGTGCTCCGTCGGAACGATCGCCTCGTCGGCGCCCGATTTTCGATCGGCGCCGAAGATGGGATATTCCTGCGTGGAGAACTCCCGGCGCGTCACGTCGATCTCGATGCGATCGATCAAGCACTCGGCCTGCTCTACGCCAACGTTGAGCAGTGCTTCAAGGGCCTGCTCCGCATTGGCTTCGCCTCCCATTTCCCCGGTTGATTCCGGCGTCAGCTTGGGCGTGAGTAATGGCGGCGTCGGTTGGTGGAATGGCTCACACAGAACTTCTGTCCAGGTTTGTGTGAGGGGCCGAGGTTCCGCTCGCGTTGCTCGCGTGCCCACTGTGTGTATGTCCGGGCGGGTGCGCATCGGGGGAGTCGGTCCCTTGCACCCGCCCGGGCGGACCGGCAGGAATGGGGCCGGGGTCGAACGGGGGCCGGGTCGAACGGTGGGGGCCGAGGAGCCAGCTACCGTTGCGGAGATGAGTGCAACGACCGACAGCGAGACAATCGACCTGGTAATGATCGGCGGCGGCAACATGGGTGCTGCGCTGCTGGGCGGGATGGTCAACTCTGGCACGTTCTCGCCGGAGCAGCTTGCCGTTGTCGAACTGCGTGAGGAACGACGCACCGAACTCGCCGAATTGTTCCCAGGAATCACCGTCACCGAGTCGATTCCGCCATGCCGTTCAGCGGTGCTCGCTGTGAAGCCACAGGGTGTGGCTGGCGCAGCAGCAGCAGCAGTAGCGGCCGGAGCGACCCGTCTTCTCTCGATCGCAGCCGGCGTCGGTATTGCCGCCATCGAAGCGGCAGTTGGCCCCAATGTTGCTGTCGTTCGCTGTATGCCGAACACTCCGGCGCTCGTCGGGATGGGAACGTCGGCGATCGCCGGTGGGAGCGCTGCCCATGATGACGATCTGGTCTGGGCCGAGTCGATCCTCGGCGCCGTCGGCATCGTCGACCGGTTGCCCGAACATCAGCTCGATGTGTTTACCGGGGTTGCCGGATCGGGCCCCGCATATGTCTTCCTCGTTGCCGAGTCATTGATCGAGGCTGCAATCGCAGAAGGCTTCGACCACGACATTGCGGAACGCATCGTCACCCAGTTGCTGCTCGGCGCATCGACACTGCTCGCGCAACAAGGCGACCCGGCGACGCTGCGTAAAAATGTCACGTCACCGAACGGCACGACTGCGGCCGGTGTCGCTGCTCTCGAAGAGCGGGGTATCCGCTCGATCTTTGCCAGCGCAGTCACCGCAGCAACCCAACGCAGCCGCGAACTCGGCTGACGAATCCTGGGTCCGGCGGCCCGTTCTCGCGGCGGTGCCCCACCTCGTGGGACCTGAGTGACGGGTCAGAAAACGAACAGAGCCGATACCAACCCCCCAGGTGGCACCGGCTCTGTTACGTTTCGCTCGCCGAATAAGTTGGGCGAACGGATCTTTGTTTTCCAAAGACTAATTCATTGTCGGCCGGTGTGACAAGAGCCACTTTGCGGGATCGCATGCAGCCGGACGGAAGTACGGCTCGAACGGGCCCAGCTCAAGTCCGGCGGATACTGACCTGTTGCGTGACTGGGCCATTGCCCCCGCCACTGTCGGAGCTTTCGGTGAGCGTCACCTGGTCACCGACGTCGAGGCCGAGTTCTTCTGCGGCCGAGCGCTGATCCATTGCCACAGCGAGCATGCCGCTCGAATCGAGAACGAGTCCGACAGCGCCTCCAGCGAGTTCGGCAAACGAGGTGGCGCGAACGCAGTTGCGGGTCGTGCCACCGGTCGGATCTGTGGGAGCACTGAAGCGCACATCGATCCGGTCGCCAAACGACGCAGGAATGTCGTCGGGCCCCACGTTGAGTTGTGCGTTGCCGAAACGGTCGACCCAGAGGACTTGGGCGATGACCGTTGTCTCGTCCCATTGCGGAAGCGGGATCACGCCGGGAAGGAGTAGGTCGGCATCGACCGGGTCGCCGAGTTCAAGGAGATCGACGCCGTTGCAGAGGTGCGCCGCTGCGGGCGCGAACACGTCGCGGCCGGCGAACGTGGCACCGATTGCGTGGAGTTGATAGTCGGTGTTGTTGAGTTGCACTGCTCGGCCAGCTCCGCCTGCCATCGACACGGCAGGTGCGAGTAGGCCGTTGTCAGGGCCAATCAGCACGCCCTCGCCGTCAGCCACTTCGATCGCAAGCGCCTTGCGCGACGTGGCGACACCAGGGTCGACGACGGCCAGGACGACGCCCGATGCCACGTAACTGATCGAGCGGGCGAGCGCGAGCGAACCGGCGCGAACGTCGAAGGGTGCAACGCCGTGGGTGATGTCGATCACGACCGCGTGCGGCGCAATCTCACGAATCACCGACTTGCAGACGCCGACGAATTCGTCTTGCGTCCCGTAGTCGGTGAGGAAGGAAACGGTGTCGTACCTGCGGCCCATGCCTGTCCGACGCTATCCACGACCTTCGCTATCCGCCCCGTGCTTGAGGGGCCTTGGCCCGCTGCGTTGGTGGGCGAACTGGGAGCTGAACGAGCAAACCCTGTGACGCCTGTACCGAAACACTCGCCCCTTACGTTGGCCACAATCTGCGCGCGACCGTACGATGTCATTAATGTCCGTCGGATCCCGTCCCCTCGTTCCGTCGCGGCTCGCGCCCGGCGGTGTGGCACACGGCAACCGTCGTGTGCCGACCACGGTTCTCGGTGCATATATTGCACTCACCAAACCGCGCATTATCGAACTGCTGTTGATCACCACGGTTCCTACGATGATCCTGGCCGAACGAGGCTGGCCATCGACGTGGCTCGTCGTGGTCACCCTGATCGGCGGAACGCTGTCAGCCGGCAGTGCAAACGCCGTCAATATGTACATCGACCGCGACATCGATGCGTTGATGAAGCGCACCCAGGCTCGTCCGCTGGTCACGGGTGTGATCGAGCCGCGGAACGCACTGATCTTTGCCTTGAGCCTGCAGGTATTTGCGTTCGGCGTGCTCTGGGCCGGGGCCAACCTCTTGTCGGCCGTCCTTGCGTTTGCCGCAGCCGCCTTCTACATCGGGGTGTACACCATTTGGCTGAAGCGCACGAGCAGGCAGAACATCGTCATTGGCGGCGCGGCCGGTGCCGTGCCGGTCCTGGTGGGCTGGTCGGCCGTGCAGAACAACGTCACGTGGACGCCCGTTGTTCTCTTCATTGTGATGTTCCTCTGGACGCCGCCTCATTTTTGGGCGCTGGCTGTCAAGTACGCCGACGATTATCGCGCTGCCGACGTACCGATGCTGCCGAGCGTGGCGTCGATGGCCGAGACGGTCAAGCAAATGATTTTGTACACCGTCGCTCTTTGGATCTCCACGTTGGTCTTGATCCCGGTTGCTGGACTTGGATGGATCTACGGCATCTCTGCCGTTGTCCTCGGCGGAGTGTTCCTCGGTGGCACCATTGCGCTGGGCAGGCACCCCACAGAAGCTGCAAGCATGCGACTCTTCGGTTTTTCGATCACGTACGTCACGCTGCTCTTCTTTGCGATGTCGCTCGATGTCTTCGTGGAGTACGGGTTCTAACCCGTTTGCCTTGTGAACTTGTTCTCTGACATGCGGCGCGAATGTTGGATTGATTTCGGAAGAAATGCCCCCATCCAAGTAGTCTCGGGCCGTTGTGTCCCACGACTCGACAGCCGAAATCTGATCCGTTGAACGAAATAAGTGAGCTCCACTTCGTATGACAACCATTGATCCCACCGCTGAAGTCATTGCTTCGAGTGTCGAAGCGGGAGATAGCGCGCTTGGTCGCCTGCTTGCCTCCGTTGCCGATTGGCTGACATCCACCGATCACAAAAAGATCGGCAGGCTCTTCCTCGGTGGAGGCCTGCTGGGTCTTTTCGGGACGGTCGCCATCAACGTGATTCTGGGGATTGAACGGAGCGGCATCGGCAACATCAACGACAATGCCATCGCCCAAATCCTCGATGCGCAGCGCGTCGGGCTCGTGTTCGCCACGCTGCTGCCGCTGGCGATCGGCTTGTGCGTCGCCGTCGTACCAATGCAGCTCGGAGCACGCTCCATTGCATTCCCGCGCTTGGCAGCAGCTGGTTTGTGGATGTGGGCTGGCGGCCTCATCTTGTCGATGATCGCCCTGGTCAACAACGGTGGCGGCCTCGGCGGCGACTCCGACATGGTCGACCTTTTCCTTGGGGCGCACGGCCTGATGGCCATTGGACTCGCTGCGACCGGGGTTTCGATCGCAACCAGCGTGCTGACCACCCGGGCGCCGGGAATGTCGATGCGTCGGGTGCCGTTCTTCGCGATGTCAGCGCTCGTGATGGCCCTTGGCCTCGTCATCGCGATGCCGGTTCTGCTCGGCACGCTGACTTACCTCTTCGTCGATCACCGCAACGGCCGTGAGGCCTTCGGTGGCAACACGGGCCTCTACGACTGGGCTGGTTGGATCTTCTCGCCGGGTGCAGCGGTGTTGTTCGCCATTCCGGTTGCTGGCTTGCTTGCCGAGGGCGCTCCGCTGCTGTTCAAGCAGCGCACACCCGCACGCGGCGTCGTGTTTGCTGGCTTCGGCCTAATGGGCGTCGCCGCCCTCGGAGCGGTGACCCAACAAGGCGTCCACAACGTCCCGTGGTTCGGCAGTGACCTGTACCTCGGTGGCAGCGACGACGTTCGAGAGAAGCTCTTCGACGTTGTCCCCTGGGCGATGTTCAACCTGCTTCCGCTGCTCGGTCTCACGATCGTGCTCCTGATGTCCCTTTTCCTTGCGAAGCCCGTCAAGGGCGCTAGGCCCAACGTCACGCCGGCGTTGGCCTTCGGATTCCTCGGGCTGGGCATGGTCATGGTCGGCATGATCGGCACGGCGCTGTTTGCCATCGAAGACATTGGCCTCCAGGACACGGTCTTTGAAGAAGGTGCCTTGATCTACGTGGTCTACGGCACCGTCCTTGCGGCACTTGGTGGCATGGCGCACTGGGCACCCAAACTTTGGGGCGTCAACCTCCCGGCAGCCAAGGTGCTGCCCCTTGCAGGCCTCGGTGTGCTCGCAACGGTGCTTGCATCGTTGCCCAGCTACGTTGCCGGGTTCGACGAGCAGCGTGACATCTACGCCATCGTCGTCCTCGTTGGCCACGTGCTCATGGCGCTCACCGTGCTCGGCTTCATCGGCTTGCTGGTCACTTCAATGATGAGCCAAGATGGCCCGGCCGAAGCCGACCCGTACGACGGTCAGACGCTCGAGTGGGCCACGGCCTCGCCGGCGCCTGCCAACAACTTCGTCGACGCACCCACGGTGATGTCGGCTGAACCACTGGCCGACAGTATTTCGAACGACGGCCAGACCGACTCCGAGAAGGGCGACAGCTAATGCAAGCTCTTACCGCCGGCCCCGCTGCCGCGCCGCGCCGCCAGATCATTATGGGCACCACGCTCGGCGTGGTCGCCATGGTGATGATGGTCGGCGGGATGCTCGCCGTCTGGTCCGAACAGCGCACGAATTTCGTCGAGCGTGATGGCAACTGGCTTCCCAGCGGTGTCGTCATTCCTGAAGTCGCTGCCAACGTCGCATTGATTGCGTTCATCGCTATCTGCACGTTTGCTCAGTGGGCCGTGTGGGCCGCCAAGCGCAACGACCGAGGTCACGGCGTCTTCGCTCTTTCCGCGAGCGCCCTCGTGGCGATCATGGTGATTAATGCGCAGGCGTTCATTTACTCTGAAATGGGCCTCGGTATCGGTGACGGCGCCTACGCCACCATGTTCTACGCCCTGACCGGTCTCTTCATGGCGTTGATGATCATCGGTGTCATCTTCTCCGTCGTCGCAGCATTCCGGTTCGCCGGAGGTCGCAGTGACAACGAAATTCTCGCTGCACATGCCATCTATTGGTACGCCATGTCCGTCATCTACACGGCCATCTGGTTCGTCGTCTACGTCACCAAGTGAGTTCTTGATGTTCACTACTGGTTCAAAACTCCTCATCGGCTCCTCCGTCCTCGCGACGGTTGCTGCAGTCGTTTATGGCATCACGCAGAACGAGGCCCTTGGCATCGTCGGCCTCGTGTCGGTGGCCTGCGCCATGGCCTTTCTTGCTGGCGTCAACGTGTGGGCTGGCGACTCCAATCTGTCCGCGCTCGACACCACTGCGATAGCGACGTCTGAAGCATCCGACGGTCCGCCGGGCGCCAGCATTTGGCCGATGATCTTCGGCGTCGGTGCTGCTGCAGTGCTTCTCGGCCTCGTCACGCAACAGTCGATCTTCACGATCGGTCTGGTCATCCTGCTCGCCGCTGGTGCCCAGTGGGCCGTGCAGGCATGGGCTGAGAGCGCATCGACCGACTCGACCACCAACGCAGCAGTTCGTGGTCGCCTCGCCAACCCGCTCGAGTACCCGCTGCTCGGGGCATTCGCCGTCGGTGGTATTGCTTACGCCCTTAGCCGCATCATGCTGTGGCTTTCAAAGACCAACACGATCGTTGCCTTCGTGGTGCTCGCCACCGTTATGGCTTGCATCGGATTTATCTTCGCTGCCCGCCCATCGCTCAAGCGTGGTGCTATCGGCGGCGTCTTGAGCGTTGGAGCCGTCGCGATCGTTGCTGGTGGTGTGGCTGCCGGTGTCGACGGCCAGCGTTACATCCACGTCTATGAGACAATCGCTGCTGACGCTGCACTCGTCTGCAACTCGCCCGAAGAGTTCGAGGTCGACGAAGGTGCCAGCCAAACGGTCTCCACGAAGTCCGGCACCTACACAATTTCACTGACCGCCGACGGCAATCTTGAGTTTGACGTTCCTGGCCCGGTCAACGCGGGGGCCGAAGCAATCTCGATGCCTCGCTCGAACGCGAACAACATTGTGTTTCGAAACGACTCGGGCGAAACCCGTCGCCTGACGCTCGATCTCGGTCCCGCCCCGGTCGAAGAGGGCGCGGCAGCTGAAGAAGAGGGCCACAGCGCAGGTGAAGAACATGGCGACAAGAGCGACCGCAACCTCACGTGCACGCCGCTCGTCGAAGACGGTGGCGCTCAGCTGATCACCGTCAAGTTTGACGAGCCCAGTTTTGCCTACGCCGATGACGCCGAGGCGTTCCGCTTCTACGTGCCCGGCACCGATGCCGAAATCGATGTGGTCGTGCCGTGACGTACGACCTGAACATGTCCCACCAATCACCGACCACGAAAATGCAGGCTGTGGAAACCACAACTATGTTGAACTCCGTGACCTCCTCACGGCTCGTTCGCACTCTCGTAGCGGGCTCTCTCGCTGCGTTGCTCGCTGGCTGTGCAACTGATGCACCGCAAGACACCTGGCAGCCCAAGGGCCCGAACTCCCAGATGATCAACGACCTTGATTGGGTTGTCTTCAGTATTGCCGGAGTGGTCGGCGTCGTTGTCTTTTCGGTGCTGGCGTTCGCACTCTGGAAGTACCGCGATCGCGGTCAGCCGATCCCTGAGCAAACTCACGGTAAGCCGGCGCTCGAAATCGGCCTCACGATTCTTCCAGCATTGATTTTGGTCGGCATTGCCATTCCGACGGTTGGCACGATCATGGATCTTGCCGAGACCTCCGACACCGAATGCATTGTGAATGTCACCGGCCAGCAGTGGTGGTGGGAAATTGACTACCCGGTGCAAGACGGTTGTGGTGGTATCGATGAGCCCATTGTCACCTCCGGCCAGATGGTCATCGAAGCCGGCACGAAAGTCCTTGTGCGTGGCACAAGCCGCGATGTCATCCACTCCTGGTGGATCCCGAGCCTCAACGGCAAGCGCGACATGGTTCCGGGTCGTATTCACACCGTTCGCCTCGAAGCCGACGAGCCCGGCATCTTCGCCGGCCAGTGCACGGAGTTCTGCGGCCTGAGCCATGCCAACATGCGCATGGAAGTGATTGCCATGAACTCGGCCGACTTCGAGATCTGGAAGGCCAACCAGGTCCAGGACTACGTTGCTCCGGTCGCTGGTTCGCTCGCCGCTGAAGGTGAATCGGCCTTCATTTCACAGTGCTCACGCTGCCACCAGGTCGATGGCCTCACCGACTCGAGCGACGAGCTGATCATCTCACGTCCCGACCAGAACGTCTGGTCAGGCGCTGCACCCAACCTCACCAACTTGATGACCCGCAACACCTTCG
>JBLIKS010000008.1:0-25480 GCA_047635555.1 Candidatus Azotimanducaceae bacterium | reverse complement strand
ATTCACCGATTCGCGGATCTACCGCGAGATGGGTGCCGTGGCCTACGGCGCCGGGCTGCTCAGCCCTTCGCTTGACTCCAGCGAGTTCGGATCCCGATTCCACGGCCATAACGAACGCATCGACGTCGAATCGTTGGCACTCACGACCCGTCTATGGGATCAGGTTTGCCGCGACCTGTTGGCGAATTAGCGGCGAGCCGTCGTAATCCGATCCCCGTGTGAAATCGGGTCAGCTTTTCTGGTACCGACCGGGCTCAACTTCTGTGGCTTCGCCGCGCTGAAGCATCCGGGCCACGTGCATTTCGGCGCTGCGCGTTTCCACCGAGTCGGCAAACGAGTGCTCGACGTGCGGACGATAGATAAATCGGTGCGCCCGCATGTCGTCGATCGTCTGCGGTTCGGCGAGGAAGTCGAGCATCGCGTCGTGGCGGCGGCCGATCACTGCGGTGAATGCGTCGACCATCTCGACGAATGTCTCGCGCCCTTCGACCACGCCCTTGTGATGAAACGTGACGTAGAAGTCAGCTTCTTCGTCGCGCACCTTGGCGAGGCTGGCCTCAAAGTCTTCGAGGTCGCTCCACACGTCGCCGTAGTACGGGCCGAAGCCGGTGAGGTCGATGTCTGAGAGGAAGAACACGCCATCCATCCGGAAGCCGCTGTGGCCCCGTGTGTGGCCCGGCAGGTGCACCGCCTCGATTTTTGTGCCGCCACCGAGGTCAAACGTGTGGCCGTCGGTGAAGCCCTGAGCGTCGGGCCGGGGCGTGTAGTGGAACTCGTCGAGGACCAGCGCCGAGAACGTGTCACGGGCTTCGCCGGTCAACCCGTAGACCTCCATGAGCCCGTCGATGCTTTGCGCTCCGACCAAGTCGGCTTCGTGGATGTGGAGACGCGAGTCAGCAAAAAACCCGTTGCCGCACATGTGGTCTTCGTGGCTGTGGGAGTTGATGACGGCATCGATCGCGACAGGTGCGCCGCCCCTGGCCACGACGGTCGTCGACGGATCGATCAGCACGGTTTCACCGGCGCCGCGTACGAGCAGCGAGTTCCCCGAGGGGTAAGCCCCGTTGTTCTCGCCGACCAGCACGCTGATTGTGTTGGTCAATTGTCGTTCTCCGTCGCCCCAGTCAGTGATCACGGCATCGAAACTACAACGTGGAGCGTCGCGGTCGGCCTGTCAGCCTTGTCAGTCGGCTGGCTTGAGGTTGAGTGACGCCGAGTTCATGCAGAATCGGTCGCCGGTAGGCGCCGGGCCGTCGGGGAAGACGTGGCCGAGGTGTGCGCCGCATTTGGCGCAAACGGTTTCGGTTCGGGCCATGCCATGGGAATTGTCTGTGCGATTCTCGATCTTGTCGCCGTCGAGCGCCTGATAGAAGCTCGGCCAACCGCAGCCTGCGTCGTACTTCGTCTCGGACGAGAACAGCTCGGCATCGCACACGATGCAGTGATACGTGCCGTCGTCGGTGGTGGCGTGGTACTCGCCCGTGAACGGACGCTCGGTTCCGGCGTGCTGGGTCACCTGGTACTGCTCGGGCGTGAGGCGATCGCGAAGCTCCGCGTCGGAGGGGATTGCGGCTGTGTCGTTCTGTTCGTTCTCGGCCATGACTCCATGCTGCCAAGTCCTGGGCCCGACCGCAGCATTCGGATCTGAGTTTCGTGGTTGTTGCGTCGGCTGTTCGCTTGCCGTTATCGCTCGGTTCCTCACCTTTTGCTCACGGGCCGGGCGGTCTCTGGGCCGATCTTCCCAATCGACGATGCAACGGGCGAAGAAATCGCTGCGCACGAAGCGTTTTGGTTCGGCTGGAGTCAGTTCCATCCCACCACGCAACTCTTCGAGATCTGACTAGGCCGGCGCCACCTGTATCTCGTCCGTAGCAGCTGTTACAGATCGGTTTGGTTGGTTTGGCGGAGGAAGGTGAGTGAGTCCCAGGTGTCGACTCGCTTGGTGATCACGTTGTCGCGAACGCTGAACCACATGACACCGGGGATCTCGAACGTCGTCCCCTCGTAGGTGGCACTGAAGCGATACCGCACGACCACATCGGTGACCGACGGACGCTGCTGCTCGACGATGTCATCGATCGAGTAGGCGCGGTCGGAGAAAGCTGCCAGAAAGTGAGGCAGGCGCCTTCGGTATTCCTCGCGGCCAACGCAGCCCGAACCGAGCGCGCTGTCGTGGACGTTTCGAAAGCCTTCGGCGACGAAGCTGGAGATGTAGTCCGGATCGTTGCGCGTGAACGAGCCGAGAAATCCGGTGACGACATCAATCGGTGAACTCATCGTTGAGCGACGGTACATCTGGTCGAACTGTGATCCAATGTGACTGTGGTAGTTATCCGACCCACTTCTCCCGAAATGGAGACCATCTCTCATCACTGGTGCCGAGAAACGGTCTCCATTTTGGAAGGTTTTGGATGCTGGTGGGCGAAACCTGGATCAGGTGCGGGGGAGGAGGATGTCGAGGGCGGCTTCGGCGGCTGACATGTCAGCGCGATCTTCGTGGACCAGCCGGGTCAGATTGCTGATCGACACGTAGCCCGCCTCGACGGCGCCGCCGTCGGTGTCTTCGGGCAGCACGTTGATCTTTTGGCCCCAGTCCATCACGACGTGGAATGCCCCTTCGTCGCCTTCGACAGGCTCGAGGGTGGCCTCATTGACGGTTCGTGGTGGGAGGCTGCCGACATCGGTGTGGCGCCAGCCGAGCATCTCAGAGACAGGCCGGTCAGGGACGTTAATGTTGACGACTACCGGCTCGGTCGGCATGTTGTCGACCATGCCTTGTACGTAGGTACGAGCGATTTCGGCCGAGGCGTGCCACTCGAGCTGATCGACCAACTGGTTCCACACCTGACCTTCGACGCCGTAGCCCGTGACTGCCTGGCTGAATGCAACACCGGAAATCTTGCCGTTGCGTGCCGTGAGCGCAGCCCCGACCGTTCCTGAGTGGTACACCGCACGCCCGACGTTGGCGCCAGGGTTGATACCGGAAATGACGAGGTCGAACGGAGCGCCGAAGGCGCCGAGTCGAGCAAACATGACGCAGAGCGCTGGTGCGCCGCTGACCGACCACGAGGCCGCGGCAGCAACAGGAATGTCGACCGGCCGGATGACCGGGGTGATCTCGTGAAGAGCACCGAGCGCAGCGCTGGCACCGGAGTACTCCGAGTCTGGAGCAGCCACCACGATCTCGTGACCGCCCTCAAGTTCACACATCGCGTTGGCCAGTGCGTGGAGCCCTGGAGCGTGGATTCCGTCGTCGTTCGTCACCAATATCCGCATGGCTGCATCCTGTCACGTGTTGGCCGGTCAGCCCCGTCCAGCCCTGATCCGGCTCGGATCCGAGTCGGCAGGGTACGTTGGCCGCGTGTTCGAAGGTGCTGTCAGTAGTGGTCTGCTCGACCAGTGGTATGTCGTGGCTGACGGTGCCGACGTCACTGCTGGACCATTTGCCGTTCGGGTGCTTGGCCGCTCGTTCGTGCTCTGGCGTGCTGCCGACGGTTCGATCGCAGCCAGCACGGACCGTTGCCCCCATCGCGAAGCTCCACTTTCGGCTGGGCACGTTGATGATGGTTGCATCGTCTGCCCGTATCACGGCTGGACGTTTCAGCCCGGTGGCGCCTGTTCGTTTATTCCATCGGCAGGACCGAATTCTCCGATTCCACCAGCCGCTCGCCTCGAGACGGCTGCCGTCGCCGAACGGTACGGAGTTATCTGGTTGAGCCCCGGCGATCCCGACGCTGGTGCAGGCATCCCTCGGATCGAGCAAGACGAAGACGAATCGTTCGCTCGCTGGACGTCTGGCATCGAACAATGGGCCGTTGCGGCGTCTCGGATGACCGACAATTTCTGCGATGTTGCGCACTTCCCGTTTGTCCACGTCGGGACCATCGGGGCTGCCACCGACCCTGTCGTCGGGACGGTCGACATCGGTGAACTCGGTGATGGCTTCGTCGGGTACGGCTACTCGGTCGACGTCCTCGACGAGAGCGGTGAGACAATTCGGCAGGACATGTCGACCGGTTACCACATACCGTTTACGGTGCGCTCGAACACTCGATACGCGACAGGCGGACGGGCCGGGCAGGAGCGCGTGCTGCTGTTGTGCACGACCCCAACCGACGATGCCACGTCGCTGTTCAGCTTCATCGTGTGGCGCAACCATGACCATCGCGCTCCTGCCAGCGAGGTGCTCGCCTTCGATCGGGCGATCGGCGCAGAAGACCAAGTGATGCTCCAACGGATCCCCGGCGTTCTGGGGTTGGATCAGTCACAGACCGTCAGCGTGCAGTCCGACCGGTTGTCGGTCCGTTGGCGGCGGGCGCTCCGTCAGCTCGTCGAGCCGGGCTGAGCAATATCAGCCGGACTGACGCCGCTCGTCGGGGTCGCTGCGGTTGGTCGTTGACTCGCCCACGTGAACATCGCGAGGCCGACCACGACCAAGACCATGCCGGCGATCTGCGGGGAGCGGACCGACTCGCCGAGGACAACGAAACCCCAGAACACCGAGAGTGCCGGTTGGCCTGTCTGGATGATGCTGATCGTTGCAACTGGAAGGTGGCGCTGGGCATAGATGATGCAGCTGTGGGCCAGCATGCCGGTCACGAGTGTGAGGAGGGCCACGACGAACCAACCGCGAGTCGACAGAGAGAACAGGCCGGTGCCGGCGATCGACGCAGCGATTGGCCCAGCGGTGATGAGGCTGAGCGGCATCATGCAAGCCATGAAATCGAGCACATCAACGCCGCGCGAGCGGGCCCGCTTCGAGGTCAGCATGTAGCTCGTCCAGGTGCCGATGACGAGCACCATAAGGAGGTCGCCACCGAGTGTTGCCTCGCCTCCCGTGGGTCCGAATGTGAGGACCAAAGCAATGCCGACGACCGAGATCAACCCGAATTTGAGGGCGCCCCAATTCGGACGCTCACCGAAGAACGCCGCTCCGGCTGGGAGGAGTACAAGCGGGGTGAGTGTGGTGATGAACTCGGCGTGAGCAATGCTCGTTCGAGTGATCGCCGTGAAGAAAATCGCGATGTTCAGTCCAAAAAACAGGCCGGGCGGAAGGACTAGCTTCCACGTCTCGCGCGTCGGCAATGGTCGACCGGTGCGTTTCCGGGCAATGAGCACGATGACCCACCAGCCGACGACGGCGCCGATCATTCGCCAGAATGCCACCACCGAGCCGGTCGACTCAGACCACTTGATCGCAGCTGAACTGATCGAGAAGCTGACGACTGCAAGGCCGACCGCGAGGAAACCGATCGACCGATTTCGCGCCTCGGTGCTGCTCACCAGTTGGGCAGGTCGAGCCAGGCGTCGGCTGCGGACGCGTCACCGGCGATGTCGAGTTTGGAACGGTCGATTCGGCCCATCAGGAGCAGCCAGATGTTGGCTGCAGTTCCGCGAATCGCAGCGTCGCCCTTGTCGTGGACCGGCAGCATCCGGTACTTGCCGTTCTCGCCCCACACGAGCCATTCGCCGTCGACGTCGGTGCAGTGGATGTGCAGGCTGACGGCTGGGGGATCGACTTCGTCACGGCTGAGCACACGGGGCAAACCCATTTCGAAGTACTCCTGGATTCCTTCGCTCGACAGTTCAGGGTCGAGCATTGCTTGGACACCGATCGCAGTTTGAGCGTCCCACCGGTGCATGGCGGTTTCGAGTGCTTGTCGACGCGCCCACACCCACACCTGCTGCTCGAGCGAGAACGGATGCCACGTGGGAGCATCGGGCTCGGCGTTATTGAGCGCGTCGATCAGTGCCGTCGCACCGTCGACGATCCAGACCGACATGTTGTCGTCGGGGCTCGGCCCGAAGTTGATTTCTCCCCCAGGCGCCTCGCCGCTGATGATGGCGTTGGTGGCCCAACGCTGGACCCAACCAGTATGTTCGACCAGCTTGGTGAGGTCCCATCCGGGACATGCTGCGACTGGGGCTGCGGCGTTGCCGGTGCGGATCGCAGCCGACATCAGGTCGGCGTCGGTGCGAAGTGCGACCGAGTACACGTTCATGTCGTTGGTCCCGAGGTTGCTTGTGCTCACAAGCCTGACGGTAGCCTTTTCATCATGAGCCCCCTCGAAGCACTTGCGACAGATTCTGGTAGCGGCAGCGCGAGCGAGCCGATTGTCACGGTGACGCCGGAGGCGCTCGAGCATCTCACTGAGTTGCGTGATGAAGAAGCCGACGGCGAGCAGCTCGGTCTGCGCCTCGGCCTGGCCTCGGCTCCTGGTGAAGACTTCAAGTACGACCTGTCGTTCGAAGAGTTCCTGAAGGCTGCGTTTGAAGACGAAGTACGCACCCACGAAGGCCTCAAGATCATCATCCCTGGCAACGATGTTGCGTTGATGACCGGCGCCACGCTCGATTACACCGTCACGCAGGGCCTCGTTATTCGCAACCCGAATAAGCCTGAAGCGCCGAGCATCGAGGGCCTCACCAGCGACGATCAACTGTCGGCCGAAATCGAAGCGCTCGTGTCAGGCGAAGTGAACCCTGCGCTCGCCGCGCACGGTGGCTTTGTCACCTACGTCGGCCACGACAGCGAAGGCACCGCATTCCTCACGATGGGCGGCGGCTGTCACGGTTGCTCGATGAGCAAGATGACGATGCTCGATGGTGTGCAGACGATGCTCGTCGATGCGTTGCCGGCGATCGAGCGTGTCAAAGACCTCACCGATCACGCCACCGGCTCCAACCCCTTCTACACCTGAGGCGGTCCGATCCGTCCGATCCGTCCGATCCGTGCGGGTGAGGCGGCGGAGCGGTGGTTTTCTTTTTCAGTGTGCGAGTAGGTGGTTGGTCTCGAGATGTCGCCGTACGGACGGAGTCTGGCAGACCGCACCCGTCGGATTCTCTGCTACCGTATTCTTAATGAGTGAGAATGACGAGCGTAACGCCGACCCGGCAGCGAGTCTGGTCGGTCATTCACACAATCATGGATCGGCGACGCGGCTTGGTTGGGCATCAGCTGCCAACGTCGCCTTCGCCGTCATCCAGGTAGTTGTCGGGCTGGCCATCGGGTCGGTCGTCGTCCTCGCCGATGCAGCGCACCAGGCAGTCGACGCACTCGGTCTCGTCGCAGCGCTCATTGCACTGCGGGTCGCTCGTCGGCCTGCCGATGCTCAGTGGACCTACGGGATGGGGAAGTCCGATGCGTTGGGCGGATTCGTGTCGGCACTCTTGCTCATCGGCTCGGTTGTCTGGATCGTCATCGAATCGACTCGCCGTCTGTTTGAGCCGGCTGAGGTGTCGGGCTCGGGCGTGATCGCGATCGGCGTCATCGCGATCATCGTCAACGGTGCCAGCGTGCTGCTCGTCGGTCACAATCACGGTGCCGACGACATCTCTTTGCGCGCCGCTCGCCTGCACTTGCTGACCGACCTCGCTGGGTCGGTGGTCGTTGTCGTCGCTGGCGTGCTGTTGGCCGCCGGTGGCCCTGCGTGGATCGACCCCGCGGCGTCGTTGCTGCTCTCCGCTGCCGTGGTCTGGAGCACGTGGCGACTGATCGTGTCGGCAACACGCTTACTCCTGGACCGGGTGCCCGCTGGCTTGTCGGTGGCCGATGTCGTCGAAGTGCTTGTCGCCGAACCGGATGTCGACGGGGTCCACCACGTCCACCTTCGTCCGGTTGGCCCCGGCGTCGTGAGCGTGACGGCCCACGTGGTCGTCGATGGCCGGCTTTCGGTGCACGATGCCCAAGCCATGACTGACCGCCTCGGTGCGCTACTTGTCGACGAACACCGAGTGAGTCATGCCACCCTGCAATTGGAGTGTCACCACTGCGACGACCTCGAACACGGTGATCACTAACCGTCGCACGGTGACCGTCTTGTCACACCTTGGTCTGACCTCGGTGTGACATGGTTCGGAATGTTGCTGGGGCCATGCCGACAGCGCGCTTGAAGTGGCGGGTGAAGGCGCTCTGGTCGTAGTACCCGCAGGCTGTTGCGATCGTTGCAATCGAATCGGTCGACGAATCGAGGAGGCGCAAAGCCTCCTCCAATCGGAAGCGCAAGATCAGCTGCTTCGGCGTCAGACCGAGCACTCGCTTCGAGAGTCGCTCGAGCTGTGTGATGCTGACCTCAGCAGCCGCCGCCATCTCGCTGACCGTGACCTGTTCAGCGAAGCGGACACGAGCGATTTCAACGGCGCCAGCGAGCTGCCGATGCGGAGCAGCACCATCGACTGGCGTGCGCTGATCGACCGACACGGTGACGATGCCGATTGGCTTGCCAGCGTCGTCGGTCCACCGTGACTTCGAGGTCAAGAACCAGCCGTAACTCCCGTCGGGTCGGGTGATCGCTTCGAGTTCGTTTGACAGGATGTGGCCCGTGCGCATGACCTCGTCGTCTTGCGCTTCGTACTGTTCGACCAGCTCAGGCGGAAACAGATCAGCGGCCCGCTTGCCTTGCACATCACCGGGCGATCGAACACCCGCCCGGTCGGCGAATGCTTGGTTCGCCGAGATGTAGATGCCATCAGTGTTTTTGATGCAGAACATGACGTTCGGAGTGGTCGCGAGCACGTCGGTGACGGCCGTGAGAGAACGGTCGAGGGAACGGTCGAGCACACCATCATCATCGCATTACTGGAGCCAGATGCCTGACAGGTACGAATTCGACTTCCCGCCAGTCGAATTCGACCAAGACCGAGCCGGCCGGCTCGGTGTTGTCTAGAGAGATGACCGATTTGTCGTTTCGCATTGCTCCGGGCCCAGTCCCGGCGTCAACCCTGGCCCTGGTGATGGCCGCGCACGATCAGCAGACCAACGATGCGGTCGACCTCGCCCGGAGCCTGCTCGCGGTCAGCCTGGCTGACGAGTCAAAGCGCGAGCGTCGGAGGCGCGAGCGCCTCGGTCGCCTGCTCGCCGATCACAACGGTCGCGAGCTGATCTTGTCGCTCACCGACGAGGTGCTGCGCCTCGACAACCCTGCTGTGGCAGCGAAGCGTTTCGCAGAACTGGTGCGGGAATTCCCGACGCGCGAGATGGGCCCGATCGATGGCCTCATGTTGCGAGTCGGTGCGCTCGTGGCCCCCCGCCTTTCGGCCGTCGTCATGCCACTGGTTGTCCAGCGCATTCGCTCTGAGACGTCGGGGATTGTGTTGCGCACCGATGAGCCGATTTTTAGTCGGCACCTGGCCCGCCGTGCAGACGAGGGCGTCCGGCTCAACGTGAACCCGCTGGGTGAGGCGATTCTGTCCGACGCCGAGGCTGATGAGCGTCTCGCCACGGTGCTTGCGAAGGTCGCACGCGCCGACGTCGATTATGTCTCGGTGAAGGTGTCGGCGATCGTTGCCAACCTCGACGTCCTTGCGTTTAACGACAGCGTCGGGCGCGTGACCGAGCGCCTCCGTACGCTCTATCGAGCAGCCGGTGCAGCGACACCGACCACCTTTGTCAACCTTGACATGGAGGAGTTTCGCGACCTCGATCTCACGATCGACGCCTTCATCGCGGTCCTCAGTGAGCCCGAGTTCGCCACCGTCGATGCAGGCATTGTCTTGCAGGCGTACCTGCCCGACAGCCATGGTGCAGCCGAGCGCCTCGGCGACTGGGCAGCGCAGCGTCGCTCCGAAGGCGGCGGCACAGTCAAGGTGCGCCTCGTGAAGGGAGCAAACCTCGCCATGGAGTCAGCAGAAGCCGAACTCCACGGCTGGATCGCCGCCCCGTACAGCAATAAAGCCGATGTCGACGCCAGCTACAAGCGGCTGCTCGACTCGCTGCTTCGCCCCGACTGGGCTGAAGCAATCCGCATTGGAGTGGCGAGCCACAACCTGTTCGATATTGCGTGGGCGATGATCCAGATCGACAAGGCCGGCGCGCACGACCGCGTGGTGTTCGAAATGCTCGAAGGGATGGCGCCCGCCCAGGCGCGCGCAGTGCAGGCCGCCGCAGCCGACGCTGGCCTTGGCAAGCTACTGATGTACTCACCGGTCGTTGCCGAAGCCGACTTCGACGCGAGCCTCGCCTACCTCGGCCGCCGCCTCGACGAGAACACGCAGGCCGACAACTTCTTGCGGTCGCTGTTCACCCTCACGGTCGATTCCGCAGAGTTCAACCGTCAGTCCGACATGTTCCGCGCATCGGTGACTCACCGCCACGACGTATCGACAGAGCATCGTCGTCGGGCGGCGCCGCGGCCCGCCGACCAATTCAGCAACGAGCCCGAGAGCGACTTCACCAATGCAGGGTTACGTGTCGAGATCGAAGCGGCGATGTCATCAGTCGCACTCGTCGCACCGCCACGGATCAGCACGACCGACGAGATGATGGTTGTCGTGCAGCGTGCTGTCGCGGCAGCCGCAGAACACGCGACGATCGAGCAGCGCCGCACGTGGCTGCGGGCAACGGCCGACGTGATGCGCGACGGATGGGTCGACACCATGGCAATCATGGCTGTCGAGACCGGCAAAACAATCCATCAAGGCGACCCTGAGGTCGCTGAAGCGATCGACTTCTGCGACTACTACGGCACCGTGGGTGTCGCCGGGCTCGAACGGCTCGTCGCCGACGGCTTCGATGTCTCGCCCCGAGGCGTCGTGGCCGTCGTTGCCCCATGGAACTTCCCCTACGCGATCCCGACGGGTGGTGTCGCATCAGCCCTGGCAGCAGGCAACGCGGTGATTCTCAAGCCGGCCCCCGAAGCTGTTCATGTCGGCGCACGGATCGCCGAGCAGTTCTGGGCCGCTGGGGTTCCGGCCGACCGCTTACAGCTCGTCATCTGCGACGACGGCCCCGTGGGGAGCAGCCTGGTGACTCATCCCGACATCGACACGATCACACTGACCGGCTCACACGAAACCGCAGCCATGTTCCTCGATTGGCGCCCCGAGGTTCGGGTGCTCGCCGAGACGAGCGGCAAGAACGCGCTGGTCATCACCGCAGCGGCCGACATCGATGAGGCAATCGCCGACCTGGTGAACTCCTCATTCGGCCATGCCGGGCAGAAGTGCTCGGCGGCAAGCCTCGCCATTGTCGAGGCATCCGTCTACGACGATCCGACATTCGGTATCCGCCTTCGAGACGCGGTGCAGAGCCTGCGGGTCGCCGAGCCATTTGACCTCTCCTCGATGGTCGGCCCAGTCATCAGTGCACCGAACCCGGCACTACACCGAGCGCTGACAACCCTCGACGCTGGCGAATCGTGGCTGGTCGAACCCGCATGCCTCGACGCCGACCATCACCTCTGGGCCCCTGCGGTGCGCATGGGGGTCCAACCTGGATCGTGGTTCCATCGGACCGAGTGCTTCGGCCCGGTACTGGGTGTGATTCGCGCTGACGACCTCGACCACGCGATCGAGATCCAAAACGCCAGCGACTTCGGGCTGACCGGCGGAATCCATTCGCTCGACCCGAGCGAGATTGCCGCATGGCTCGATCGCGTCGAAATCGGCAACGCCTACGTCAACCGGATGATCACCGGCGCAATTGTGCAACGGCAACCCTTCGGTGGCTGGAAGCAGTCGTCGGTTGGCGGCGGTCCGAAGGCCGGTGGGCCCGGCTATGTCCAGCAGTTCGCGCGCATCGCGACCGGTACGTCGAGCGTGGACGCAACGGCGTCGTACGCCAACGCGTGGGCCAATCAATTCGCTGTCGAACACGACCCGAGTGGCCTGACTTGCGAGTCGAACGTGCTGCGCTATTTCCCGGTGGGCCGCGTGATGGTCCGCCACGACGGAACCGACCCCGCAGCTATTGATTTGCTGCGACTCGCAGCGTCGACGACCGGCGTGGTTCTCGACGAATCGTCGACCGTCGATGAGTCGGATCACGAGTTCGTCGCTCGTATCGGTGGCGTCGATCGCATCAGGTTGCTGACCGATCTCGGCGACGACGCTCGGCGCATCTGTCACCAGGCCAACGTGGCAATCGACGAATCAACTCCGGTTTGCGACGGCTTCGTCGAGCTCTACCGTTGGGTCCGCGAGCAGTCGATCTCACGCACCATGCACCGCCACGGCCGACTCATCTCTCGCTGACGCTCGGAGGGCCTGCTCGACGTCGTTGAGCAGGTCGGTGGTCTCTTCCAGCCCGACCGACATCCGGATCAAACCTTCGGTGACACCGGTTGCGGCTTGCTCGTCGGGCGTGAGGCTTGCATGGGTCGAGGTCGCAGGGTGGCAGACGAGGGTTTCGGGGCCGCCGAGTGAGGTGGCGCAGCGCACGATTGCCACCGTGTCCATGAACTTCGCAGCAGCGGCCCGGTCGGGAACCTCGAATGACAACACGGTGCCGTACTGCAGCAACTGGCGGCTGGCGAGTGCATGCTGCGGATGCTCGGACAGCCCGGGATAGTGCACGCCAACGCAGGCCGGATGATCAGCGAGCATCACGGCCAGGGAACGGGCTGATTCGTTTTGCTGGCGAGTGCGAACTGCCAGCGTACGGATGCCACGCAGTGCGTTGAGGGCATCGAACGGCGAGGGCGTCGAGCCATGCAGCACCGCGTATGCCCAGATCGCGTCAAGCAATTCCTGCTCGCCAGCGATCACACCCAGGGTTGCGTCGTTGTGTCCGGCGATCCCTTTCGTTGCCGAGTGCAGGCTGAGGTCGACGCCATACGCGAGCGGCTGCTGGCCGAGCGGGGTGGAGAACGTTGAGTCGACAAGTGTGAAGGGTCCGCGGATCGAACCGAGTTCTTCGAGGTCGGCCAGTTCCAGGCGCGGGTTCGATGGCGACTCGGCGATGACCAGCGTCGTCTTGCCGGGAATGACCGCGTCGGTGAACGCTCCGGGCGTCGCGACGTCGACGAAGGTGACGTCGATGCCGAAGCGTTGGCACGGGCCCTGCAGGAATGCAAGGGTGCCGGCATAGAGCTGGCGCTGGGCAACGATGTGGCTGCCGGTCGAACAGAGAGCCAGCACGGTGGCAGCGATTGCACCCATTCCGGACCCGAACGCAAGGGCGGCCTCGGCACCCTCGAGTTCGGCGATTGCGTGCTCAAACTGCGCGACGGTTGGGTTGGCGTAACGGCTGTAGAAATCGCCGTGACGAACCGAGGTGGCGCGACGGTGAGCGTCATCGAGGCCGTCTGATTCCCATGTACTCGATGCCCACAGCGCCGGGGCCAGAGAATTGCCGCTGTTGGTGCGCCCTGCCGAGATGGCCAACGTCGCCTGGGAGAGAGGTGGCTGATCGCTCATCTCGACACGATACCCGACCGATGTGGTCGACTTTGCGGGTGCAGGCAGGGTGTCGCCACGAGCGCGTCGTGGGGCCCGCAGCGATCGTCGTCGAACACGTCGTCAGTCGTACTTCGGGCGATGTCGCCGACGGTGGCGAGCAGTGGTTGACACCATCGCATCGGACGCGCTGTGTCACTGATCGCGACGGCCGAGTTGAATGTCGCCCCCGCTCTGGATTCGGTTCTTCGCTTGGCACAACACTGAACTCGTTCACGGGGGCCTGCTGGCCGCCAGATCAAAACGCCAGATCAAAACGCCAGCTCAGAGTGAACGATAGAGGGGCAGCGTACAACAGCGGAAGCTGCCGCCAGTCTTGGGTGGCTCGCTGTACGGCACTTCGATGACCGTGATACCGCGCGCCCGCATTTCGTCATTGATGCGCTGCGACGTTGGCTGCGAGACGACCGTCTGTGGGTCGAGCGACAACACGTTGGTGCCGAGCCGCTGCTGCTCCTCGCGAGTCACCTCGATCAGGTCATACGTTTCACGGACGGTCGCCGGGACTTCCCGCATACCGTCGGGATAGATGAGCGCGCTGTTCTCGCCGACGGGGAGGAACGAGCAGTCGAGGTGCAGGACGTCCTCGCCATCGGTCAGCCCGCGCAGATTGATCGGCACGATCTCGTACTCGGGCACCAACTGCATCAACCAGGCAGCCCCGGCAAGTGTGGTCCGCTGGCCGATGCCAACGAACACTTTGCCCTTGTCGACGATCACGTCGCCGCCCTCAATAACGAGGTCTTCTGGGCCAAAGAGCACCTTGGTGTGCGGGGAGAAGTGCTCGAACAGGTGGGCGTAACCGCGCCACTCGTGTCGCCTGCTCTTGGCCGCCATCGTGGTGACAACAAAGGTGTCACCGATCACGACGCCGATGTCGCGCGTCATCATTTGGTCGGGGATGTAGGGGAGCGGCCGAGGCTGATGCACCGAGACTCCGTGGGCCTCGATCACGGAGATGAACCCGTTCAGTTGCTCGGTGACCGCTTCCTTGGTTGGAGCGTTGGGACCGTCGTAGAACTTACGTTGTGTCTCATTGATGATCTCAGGCTCGACGTCCAAGAAATTGTCTGGATAGCCGACGATCACCGATCGAAGCGGTGCTGTTTCCGAGTCGACATGAACATCCATCGAGCCGAGGCTACGCCTACTTGAGTAGGGCGATCACCGCGTCGTGGAGGTGGCCGTTCGAGCTGATGGCCGTGTCGTGTTCATATGTTGCTTCGCCGAGACGGTCGGTGAAGGTGCCGCCGGCGGCTTCGACGATCGGCTTGATTGCAGCGAGGTCGTAGGCAGCGACACCGACGGCGTCGACTGCCACGTCCATTGCTCCCTCGGCAACGAGCATGTGTTGCCAGAAGTCGCCCATGCCGCGGCTGCGGCGGGCCTGCTGCTGAAGTGCAACGAGCCGATCGGTCTTGCCCAGTCGATCCCAACCGGCATGGTGGGTGATACTGACCTGGGCTTCGCCGAGTGCGGTGACGGCAGAAACTGCCATTGATCGCGTCGCTCCGGTGTGTGATCGCACGTGTGCGCCCAGTCCAACGCCGCCCCACCAACGAAAGCCCAGCGCCGGGGCAGACACGACGCCGAGTACGGCCTCGTTCTCATGGGTCAGTGCAATAAGCGAGGCCCACACCGGAATGCCGCGCACAAAGCCGGAGGTGCCGTCGATTGGATCGATCACCCAGCGCCACGGGGAACTCTCGTTACCCGCAGCGCCGTGCTCCTCGCCGAACGCAGCATGATCTGGACGTTCGCCGACGAGGGCGTTGACGATCAGCGTTTCGGCCTGCCGGTCGATCTCGGTTACCTCGGTCGCGTTGGTCTTCCAATCGACGGTGAAGTCGCGATCAATGAAATGCGGCAGCGTGAACGCGTCGGCGGCGTCGGCAACGCGCAGCGCAAGTTTCAGTTCGCTTGCGAGCTGCTTGTCGAACTGGTCACTGAGATCCATCAGTCGGCAGTCTCGTCTGCTTGGTGGAAGTTCGGCGCGCGCTTTTCTTTCAGCGCGGCGAGGCCTTCTGCGGCATCAGGGCCGAGGAAGTTGAGCATCTCGTACGCGAGCGACGCCTCAAAGTTCGGAAGGGCCTGGCGGATCCAGTGGTTGAGCGCACGCTTCGTGAGTCGCGTGGCGTCGACCGGGCCCGCAGCAAGCTTGTTCGCGACCTCGAGTGCCGTTGTCATCACGTCGTCGGCGGGCACGGCCTTGGAGACGAGGCCGATTCGTTCGGCTTCCTTGCCATCAACGAAGTCGGCAGTGAGGAGGTAGTACTTCGCCTTTGCCATCCCGCACAGCAACGGCCAGATCGCCACGGCGTGATCGCCGGCGCCAACTCCGAGCCGGATGTGCCCGTCGGTCAGTTTGGCCGACTCGTTCATGATGCTCACGTCGGCCATCAATGCAACAGCGAGCCCGGCTCCGACGGCAACACCGTTGATTGCCGACACGATCGGCGTGTCGCATTCGATCATCGTTCGGACGATGTCGCCGGCTTCTTTCATCACGCGCATTGTCTGCGCGTAGTCACCGACCTGTTCGCTGATCCAGTCGAGGTCGCCTCCCGCGGAGAATGCTCGGCCTGCTCCGGTGACCACGACGGCCCGAACGGACTCGTCGTCGTGGATCGTGCGGAAGATTCGCGACAACTGGAGGTGGACGGCTGCGTCAGTTGCATTGAACTTGTCGGGATCGTTGAGCGTGATCCGTAGCACACCCCCAGCAATTCCACTCGGAAGGTCAAACAGCAGTCGGTCGTATTCCGCGTAGGCGCCGAGGTCGATGTTTGATGGTCGACTCTTCGCTGTTGACGTCGCTGTTGATGGCGGTGTTGATGGCGGTGTTGATGGGGTCGTCACAGAGTCGCACGTTAGGAGATTCGTCTCGCAGGTGACGTAGCGTCGCCGCCGATGCAGGAGCGACTCCCAATGAATCGACAGGTCGTTCGAATCGCGATCGGCATGTTCGTGGTCGCGTACGGCACGAACGTGTCGACACCGTTCCTCGTGCTCTACAAGAGCCGCCTCGCCTTGTCGGCGTCTCAGACGATGGCGATCTTCGTCGTGTACGTCGTGGGCATTCTCGCCAGCCTCGTGCTCGGTGGGGCGCTCTCTGATCGTTTCGGTCGCCGGCCGATTGTGCTGCCGATGATGGCGATGTCGGGCCTCGCCTCGGTCGGCATGATCTTCGGGCGCGATGAGTTCATTGCTTTGCTCGCCAGCCGGCTCGTGCTGGGGGCGGCCAGCGGCGCAGTGCTCGGTGTCGGAGCCGCGTGGTTGCTCGAGTTGTTTGGCCCGGGCAACGAGCATCGCGCAGCGCTCACGACGACGTTGGTGTCGTTCGGCGGTTTCGGTGGAGGGGCGCCAGTCTCGGCGCTCTTCCATTGGTTGCTTCCTGCGCCGCTGGTGCTGCCGTTTTTGTTGCATGTGGTCGCCATCGTGGGCGCGCTCGTCATCGTCTGGCCTGTCAGTGAAACACATCGGTCGAAACCAGGCCATCGCATCAGGCCATCGTTCGGTGTCCCGGTTGCTGCCCGGCGCACGTTCCTGATGGTGATTCTTCCGGCAGTGATCTGGATGTTCGCATTTCCCTCTATGGGGTTTGCATTGTTCCCCGTGCTGATCAGCGACGCGGTCGAGGGCGGTGAGGTGGCGATTGCTGCTGCGGCGGGAGCTATCACAGCCTGGGGTGGCCTCGGTGCGAAGTCGATCGTCGGGCGCCTCGGTGGTCGGGTGGCGCTCCCCATTGGAATGGCGTGTGGCACCATTGGCTTCGTGATCGGCTCCATTGCATTTGCAACGGATCACTGGCCGCTGGTGCTGGTTGCTGCACCGTTGCTCGGTGTTGCGTCGGGCGTAATCACGATGTCGTGCCTGGCGCTCGCCGGGGGAATGGCGACAAACGAGCAGCGTGGATCGTTGACCTCGACGGTGTATCTGCTCGGCTATCCCGGGATGGCCATGCCGCTCATCGTGACGTCGATCGCTTCGGCGCTCACGATCTCGACTGCGCTGGTGATGGTCACCATTGTTGCAGCGGTGGCGACCGTGTTCGTCTTCTTTGCCGGGATGCGTTCAGGGGCACTGGCCGTTGGCCACGCCGCCAGGTGATCGAGCCTCGATCAGTTCGCGTAGCTCTGTGTGGTCGGTCGCAAAGCCGACGGCATCTCGGTCTTTAGAAGTTGCGTAGATGATGCCAATCACCTCGCCGTTGGCGTCGACGACCGGTCCGCCTGATTGGCCGACGATGACATCCCCGTCGACTTCCAGACCGGTCCGCTGCACGACCTCGTTGGTATAGATGTCTTCGATGTTGATCGTCAAGAGCCGCGTGACACCGACGAGTTGCTGCGTGACGCCGTCGGAGCGGCGCCAGGTGATCAAGGTGGCGGGTCCAACTCGAGCGGTGCCGATGCCGAGCGGCGGAGCGCTGAGCGTCGGGACGTCAAGCAATGCCAGGTCGCTGTCCTTGTCGAAGCTGGTGACAGACGCTCGGTGTTGCCGGCCTTCGGCATCGACGACCGTGAGCATCGATGCGCCGCGGACCGTGTGGGCAGCGGTCGCCACCTGACCGGAACGCTCGACAACGACCCCACTTCCGAGGCTGGCGACCATGCTGCAGCCCTCGGCGATCACGCCGACGCCACTTGCCACCAGGGAGGCCGTCTCGGCAGCAGCAGAATCAACGGGGCTTGTCTCTGAAGCAGTGTCAGCCGTGTCTGGACCATCGGAGGCGCAGCCCGTCAGCGCGACCAGCGCGGCCAGCGCGGCCGCGACAGATGCCGCGACCGAACGGTGTAGCGCCAGTGACCGCGCGAGGCCGTGCCAGGTATTCATCTGGCGTCGAGCAGGCGCCCGTCGGTTGCTGCGCTCTTGGCTGCCAACTCGAGCAGGTGCTGCACTCGTGCGCCCTCGGCGAGGTCCGGAGCGAGCTCGCTGCTGATTGGAACGCCATCGCGCACGGCATCGACCCACTCGCCGATCATCGCACGATTGACCCGGAACACGTCGCGGTAGGTGTCGTGCACGCGATCCCGGCGCGCTGCGCCCCAGATGTCGTCGGGGATCGGCATCACCTGGGTTGGTCCGGTGGCGCCGGCTGCGAGGCCACGTACTTCTTGCACCGTCGACCAGTCGTTGAGCGAATAGACGGTGCCGTTGGTGCCGTGAAGATCGAGGTGATGGGTCTGCCCGAAGTCGGTGCCTTCCCAGCAGACCGCGCTCACCTGGAGCGTGCCGTACGCGCCGTTCTCGAACCGCACGGTCATCTGTGCTGAGTCTTCGCTGCGTGCGTAGTCGGAGCCGTCAGGTCGAAGTTCCCGATTGACGAATGTGGAACTCATGCAGCCGATCTCGGTCACTTCGCCGAGCAGCCAACGCGCAACGTGAAGCCAGTGCGAGCCCAGGTCGCCAAGCACGCCCGACCCTGCGAGTTGGGTGTCGAAGCGCCAGCTGTACTCGCCGTCGCGGGCGAAGCCGGTGAAGTAGCGCATGTTCAGGTGGAACGGTCGACCGACGAAGCCGTTGTCGATCAAGCGCTTGACGTACTGGAAGTTCGGCATGTATCGATAGGTGAAGGGGACCAAGGTGGTGGTGCACGAAGCGGCCGCGGCGTTGGCCATTGCCTGCGCGGCAGCAACCGATGTGGCGATCGGCTTCTCACACAGGACGTGCAAGCCGCGTTCGATGGCGAGCAGCGTGAGCGCTTCGTGGCTGTCGTTTGACGTCGCGATGATCACGGCATCGAGCCGTTCGGGGTCAAGAAACTCGTTGCTGTCGACGGACCACCACGGCACGTTCCACTGGGTAGCGAGCGCCTTCGCCTTGGCCGGGGTCCGGCCGCAAAGCCCGACGACGTCGACGTCCGGGTGTGCTTTGAGCGCTGGTAAGTACATCGAGTCGGCCCACCAGCTGGTGCCGAGGACGCCGACGCGGACGCGGGAGTGCAATGTGGTCATAATGGTCTCGTCTCGATCTGCGTGTGTGATGGGGTCTCGTGCGCGTTGTCACAGGGCCGGCGGAGGGCCGCTTGTCGCCCGACACACCAGGGCCGGCTCGGCGACGTGGTGAGTTGCTTTGGTCCGGTTGCCGTCGAGGCGTTCCAGGAGTAAGTCGATGGCCGCTCGACCCAATTCTTCAGTGGGCTGGTTAATGGTGGTGAGCGACACGTGATGCATCGCGGCGAGCGATGTGTTGTCGTAGCCGACGATCGACACGTCGGCGGGAACATTAAACCCGAGATTTTCGACGACGCCGAGAGCGCCGACAGCGCTCAGGTCGTTGCCGGCAAAGATCGCAGTGGGGCGTCGATCATGCTGCATGAGTTTATGTGCGGCTTGACGCCCGCCGGCCTCGGTGAAATCGCCGCGGACGACGTGGATGTGTTCGCCGAGGCCATGGGTGCGCATCGCTGCGCGGTATCCGGCCCGGCGTTCGATGACGCCCGCGCCGCGACCGCCGTCGATGTGTGCGATGCGTGCGTGGCCGAGGGAGACAAGGTGATCGACGACGAGCCGTGCACCGACGTGGTCATCGGTGTTGGCTGTATCGAAGACTTTGCTCGATGATGTCCGGCCGACGACCACGATTGGCGCGGTTCGAGACGTGCGTTCGAGCAAATCGTCGCTGAGCATCGAACCAGCGATCACGAGGCCGTCGGTACGGAACTGCAGGAAGGTTTCGACCGACCGCTCTTCGCCCAGTTGCGAATGGCTTGCGTTCCCGATTAAGAGCCGGTAGCCGTTGTTATCGGCTGCGGCTTGCAGACCGTCAGCGATCTCTGCAAAGAACGGGTTGTGGAGGTCGTTGAGCACGACGCCGATGGTCTGGGTTCGGCGAGACGCCAGGTTTCGCGCCAACACATTGGGGCGATAGCCGAGTTCGTCGGCAGCAGCCAAGACGAGCTGGCGCCGGTAGTCGCTGACATTGGGGGCGTCGCGCATGACGAGTGAGACGAGCGCAGTCGACACGCCCGCGAGCTCTGCTACCTGTTGCATCGTCGGTTGTGCCACGTTCTCCCTTTCTTTCTTGCGCGTTCGCGCTCGCTGTGACGTGTGATTGCGTCAGACTCGGTCGTTTTGGCCACCCGATGTCGGAGTCTTATGCCCGCTCCGCTTGACAAGGCGTTGTGCCCCCGGTCATAGTAAGAATACTCTTCTATTAGAGCGCTCTAATCCACTTTCGTCAAGTGGCGAGTTCGAAGCATGAGCTTGAACTGGTCGCGGCCGATTCCCGAGGGGGAACACACAGATGTCGATCATGCAGCGCCTCGCAGGCGCACCCATTTCTTGGGGTGTCTGCGAAGTTCCCGGTTGGGGAATCGAACTGTCACCCGATCGGGTACTCGGCGAGATGCAGCAACTTGGCCTCTCTGCGACCGAACTTGGTTCCGATGGCTACCTGCCCACCGACCCGGCCGAACTCAGAGATCTCTGTCAGCAGTACGACCTCACGATGATCGGCGGCTTCGTTCCGGTGGTCATTCACGAGCAGAGCGAAGAGCAAGCGACCATCGAGGCAACACATCGTGCGGCCAAATTGATGTCCGCTGCGGGCGGCACAGTCTTCGTCTCCTCACCTGTCACCGATTGGAATTGGGGCCCGCGCCGTGATCTCGACTCGCAAGATTGGCGGCATGGTGCAAAGATGTTGTCAGTTATTGACGACATCGTGGGGGAGTACGGCATGACGCAGGCGATGCATCCGCATCTGCGCACCATCGTGGAGACGCGTGAAGACATTCTCAACGTGCTCGAACACTCTGATGTCAATTGGACTTTCGACATGGGCCACATGCAGATTGGCGGGATGGATCCATTGGAGTTCCTCGACCTCGCGTTCGATCGAATCAAACACGTCCACCTGAAAGACGTCGTGATGGAAAAGGCCCGACCGGTCTTCCGTCACGAACAGTCGATCATGGATGGCGTCCAGGCCGGAATGTTCTGCAATCTGGGACGCGGCGACGTTCCTATCGGTGCCATCGTCACCGAACTCGAAGCTCGCGGGTACGACCAATGGTACGTACTCGAACAAGACGCTGCCATCACCTCGGATGAACCCGAGGTCGGTGCTGGCCCCATTCTCGATGTTCTCGCGAGCATCGAGTTCCTCACGGGGGTCGAGGCATCCGCCTCGGCTGACGAGGAAATCCACACCTAACTAAGGGGAGAACATGAAGACATCAAAGAAGCTGCTGGCAATCCTGCCCGCACTTGCACTCGTCGCTGCATCTTGCGGCGGCTCCGACAGCAGCAGTGAGGGTTCCGCTGCATCGGTCGATTCAGCAGCACCCGCTGCGACTGACGCTCCTGAAGAGGTCGATCAGACCCAGGCCGGAGACCTCACGTTCCACATGATCACCCACTCCGACGACGGCCCGTTCTGGTCCGTACTGAAGCGTGGTGCAGACGCAGCTGCTGCCGACCTCGGTGTCACGCTCGTCTGGAAGCCGGGCGTCAACGACGCACAGGTCATGGTGCAAGACATCGAAGCTGCGATCGCAGAAGGCTCCGACGGCATCGCCGCATCGCTGCCCGACCCCGACGCACTCGTTGGCCCGCTCCAGTCAGCCGTCGCGGCTGGCGTCCCGGTGATCACGCTCAACTCGGGCTCGAATGATTACCAGGAAATCGGTGCACTCACGCACGTCGGACAGAGCGAAGTCATTGCCGGTAACGGCGCGGGCGAACGTTTCAACGCAGCTGGCGCGACCAAGATTCTCTGTGGTCAGCAGGAGCAGGGCAACGTTGCCCTGACCGAGCGCTGTGAAGGCCTCGCCGAGACCTTCGATGGCGAAGTCGTCATTGCATTCATGGGTCTCGACGCCGACACGACCGAGCAGCAGAACACGATCAACGCTGCTTTGGCTGCCGACACCGACATCGACGGCTTCATGGGCGTCGGTCCGGTCATCACCCTCTCAGGCTTGCGTGCAGCGCAGGACCTCGGTCGTGACCTGACCATTGGTGGATTCGACCTCACGCCGGAACTGATCGGCGAGATCGAGGCCGGCAACATCGCCTTCACCGTGGACCAGCAGCAGTACCTCCAGGGTTACATGCCTGTCCTGCTTTTGTTCCTCAACGTCACCAACCAGAACACCCTCGGTGGTGGCCTCCCGATCCTCACGGGCCCCGGCTTCGTGACCCCGGAGAACGCCGCAGAGATCCTGGCGCTCAGCGAAGTGGGCACTCGCTGATCAATCAGCAAAACCGCAATACCGCAATACCGCAATACCGCAATACCTGAATGAACACCCTGTTGTGGGGTGAGGGCATGGGGCCCTCACCCCGCACCGGTGCACAGCTATTTCTTCGATCTCCGCGATCGACATCACTGCCTTCTGGGGGACCCGTGAGCGAACAAGACACTCCGATCGACACTCCGAGCGCCGTTGCCGCAACATCGACGGTCAACGCCTCCGATTCACTCGCCCCTGCGGCCGACGAGCGACTTCTGTACCGCTCAATCTTTCAGCGACTCTTCATCCGTCCCGAGGTCGGCGCGATTATCGGAATCGTCGGAATCTGGACCTTTTTCTGGGCCGTTTCTGAGACCTTCGGCACGGTCGGTCAAACCTTCGGTTGGCTCGACACTGCGTCCACCGTCGGGATCATGGCGGTTGCCGTGTCGATGCTGATGATCGGTGGCGAGTTCGACCTGTCGTCGGGTGCGATGACCGGCGCCATGGGCATGCTGATCATCTACCTCGTCAAAGAGACCGGCGAACTCGGTGGACGCGGCTTTCCGCTCGTCATCGCCATTCCGCTCTCGTTGCTGGTCGCACTCGGCATTGGTTACCTCAACGGCTTCGTCGTGGAGCGGACCGGACAGCCGAGTTTCATCATCACGCTCGGAACTTTCTTCGCCCTGATTGGCCTGAAGCTCGGCCTCGCCAAGCGCTTCGTCGGCCAGATTCAGATCGGCCGCACCGACGAGGCGGCCGACTTTGACTTCTTCCGAGTGATCTTTGCCGCTGAGTGGGAGCGCAACACCCACGAGCTCGAAGTCCGTGACGCCCTCTACATCGGGTTCATCGCTGCTGGCTTCGCCATTTTGACGCTCGCAATCAGTGAGCTGTGGTTCAAACGTCGTGAGGAAATGCAGCCGGTCGGCCTGGTCATGTTTCTCGTTGGCGTCGGCCTCGGTGTGGGCGGTCTGCTCGGGCTCCACGTAACCGACGGCACTGCTGCCAACGCAGCCCTCGTGGCCGTGATGGCCATTGGCGGCTTCCTCGGTCTCTTCGGTTGGGCCACCTGGCGTTACGAGCCCTCCGTCGATCGGGGAGCGTTATCGCTCGACTCCCAGATGCAGCGACGCCTGGGCGTGGGCCTTGCGGCGATGATCCTCAGCTCCATTGCTGCCATTGCCATTGACTCGTCGTCAACAAACCAGATCTTGTTCCCCTTCACCACTCAAGGTGTGCGCGTTATCCTGATTCTCGTCTTTGCTGGCATCGGCATCGGCTTGATCGCGATGGCCTCACAAGCAGCGCTGTCGGTGAACGCTGCCACCAAGTTCGTGGTGACGTCGGTGTTTGCCCTGGCAATCGGCATCGTTGCGCTCACTGTCTTCGTCGACTCGTCCGACACGAAGTTCCGAGGATCGCTTTTCGGAGTGGTGCTCGCAGCGGCGGTCACGGTCCTCATCTGGGCCGTGCTGACGTTTCGCTTTGAAGAGCGGCGAACCGGATCGGCACGCGCTGATCATCTCGGGGTGCGGCTGCTGGCGCTCGGTTCGACGCTGCTGTTCGTTGGCCTCGCATTCCGCATGCTCTTTATCACCGCTGAAGAGTTAGCCGCAGGGGTGCCGCCGGCCAAGACCTCTGTGCGACTGCTGTGGTTCATCCTGTTCACGATCGCCATGATGTGGGTGCTGGCCCGCACCCGTTTCGGCAGTTGGACCTTCGCTGTCGGCGGCAACAAGGAGGCGGCTCGCCAAGTGGGTGTCCCGGCCGCCCGGACCAAGACCCAGCTGTTCATGCTGGTGTCGGTCGCTGCATGGTTCGTTGGGTTGCTCGTCGCCTTCCGGATCAACTCGATCCAGGCCAATAACGGTGACGGCCAAGAATTTATCTTCATCATCGCTGCGGTCGTCGGGGGCACGCTGCTGACTGGCGGCTACGGCACGGCCTTCGGCGGCGCGATCGGCGCATGCATTCTGTCGATTCCGGCCATCGGAATCTCAAGTGCTCGCTGGAACACCGACTGGCGGTTCTTAATCGTCGGCGTCATCTTGCTGCTGGCCGTGGTATCGAACAAGTTCCTCCGGAACAAGGCCGAAGGAATCCGCCGATGAGCGGCGCTGAAGTCCGGACCGCATCAATGCCCTTATCTGAACGAGAGACCAACCATGTCTGAGACGCCGCTCCTTGAACTCGACAACATCTCGAAGTTCTACGGCAGCATCACCGCACTCACCGGGGTGAGTACCCAGGTTGCCGCCGGAGAGGTCACCTGCGTGCTTGGCGACAACGGCGCAGGCAAGTCGACCCTCATCAAAATTCTCGCCGGAGTGCACCAGCAGTCCGAAGGCACGATCCGGTTCAATGGCGAAGAGGTGACGTTCGACTCACCGAGAGACGCCCTCGACACGGGGATTGCAACGGTGTATCAGGATCTCGCGATGGTCCCGATGATGTCGGTGTGGCGCAACTTTTTCCTCGGCTCGGAACCCACAACCGGTATCGGTCCGCTCAAGTGGATCGACACGAAGAAGGCGAAGCGGATCGCGAAGGAGGAGATGGCCAAGATGGGCATCGACATCCGCGACACCGAGCAATCCGTTGGCACGCTGTCGGGTGGTGAACGCCAGTCGGTGGCCATTGCCCGCGCTGGCTACTTCGGTGCCAAAATACTTATCCTCGACGAACCGACGTCAGCGTTAGGTGTGCGCCAGTCCGGAGTCGTACTGAAGCGAATTGTCGAAGCCCGCGACCAGGGGCTGGCCGTGATCTTCATCACGCACAACCCGCGACACGCCTACCCGGTGGGTAACCGCTTCTTGATCCTGAACCGAGGTCGTTCGCTGGGTTCGTTCCAGAAGTCGGAGATCACCGTCGACGAACTGACCCAGAAAATGTCGGGTGGCGCCGAACTCGAAGCCCTCGAGCATGAACTCCAGAGTTCCGGTGCGACAAGTTGACGCTCGGTGCGCCGTTCAATCTCGACGATCTTGAGATTCTCACTTTTGGCCGTTCCTCTGTCGATATGTACCCCGAGCAGCAGAATGTGCCGCTCGCCGATGTGTCGACTTTCCGGAAGTCGATCGGTGGCAGCCCGACCAACGTCGCGGTTGCTGCGGCCCG
>JBLIKS010000007.1:0-26777 GCA_047635555.1 Candidatus Azotimanducaceae bacterium | reverse complement strand
CTTGTTGGGGCTGATCCATGAACGGAGCGGTGTTCGCCCGAAGGCACTCCCGACGAAGTACGCGCCGACATCGTTGGCAACCACGCCAACGGCCACCAGCACAATGGTGTCGGTACCGATGCTCAGATCACCGAAGAAGTTCGAGTAGCGGATGATCAGGGCGGCGAATGAGCCCATGAGGCCGATCCACACCACGCCGAGCATGGTGATTGCCATGTTCGGCATCGGGCCGACTTCGATGGAATCCGAGCCGATGAAACCGAGCGAACCAGCAAGGAATGCAAAGACCAGCACCAACGGGATGAACCGTTCGCCGACCCAGTACGCAACCAGCGGACACGCGACGCATGCAGCCACGCCAGCGGCCACTGCGGGGCGGTACCCCTTCTCAGTGACCTTCGAAAAGTATTCAATCGCAGCGAGCCCGAGAGCGACCGTGACGAAGGCGACTGCGGCGGCGGGACGCCACATTGCGGTAGCGAGGAATACTGCAGAAAGCATGAGGCCTGTCGCCATTGCGACCGGCAGATTGCGCTTGCCCCCTCCGGGCGTACGGGACCCTGTTGCGGGAGGCCGTTGCGGCGATCCGCCGCGGCGCTGCGGCTGCGGCTGCGGCCGCCTGGGCATGCCTGACGGATCGGTGCCAATGGTGATGCGCGCTGGCTCGCGTGGCGGAGCGGCGGCGGCGCCGGGCACCACGTCGTGGAGTGCTGTTGCTTCCTGGTCGACGTCGGCGCCTGACGGCGCGGCGATCGGCGCGTCTTCCCAGGAGATCTCACCGGTCGGGTCCGCTGGCGACGCTGCGGGGACTCTGCCCGAGGGCCTATCGACGGAGTCGCCTTCCTTCCACACTGGCGTATCGGTGGTGAATGTCGACCAGACATCAAGGTCGTCGGTCGGGTCAGCCGCTGATGTGGGGCGACCAATGACAGGTACCTCACCCGTAGCATCTTCGGTCCAGTGCTGCATCGAACTTGACGTGTCATCCATCTGTAGGCGGCCAGAACCACCGGACGCCGACTGAGGCCACTCGCCAGTGCTGGCGTCGATCCCGATCGGTGCAGCAACCGACTCGGTTGGCTGTTCGGGCGCAGGCTCTACAGCAACGACCGCCGTCTCAGAGGTGTCGCCGAAAAGCGGTCCTCCGAATTCGGATTCGTCGAACGCGTCCATCTCGGCTTCAAGCCGGCCCGGGCGTCGCCGATCGGCCGCTCCCTCTTCGTCGGGTCGCCAAATGTCGTCAGTCATCGTGTTTCCCTCAGCATCTCAGACTTCGATAAGTTCGTGCTCTTTGCGGCCAAACGCAGCGTCGATTGCGTCAACATGCTCGCTCGTGACCTTGTCGAGCTCCTTCTCGGCGCGTGCGAGCTCGTCTTCGGACACCTCGCCGTCTTTCTGTTCGGCTTCCATGTCTTTGCGGGCGTCGCGGCGAATGTTGCGCAGCGTGATCCGGCCGTCTTCGGCCATATTTTTGGCCACTTTCACGTATTCCTTGCGGCGCTCCTCGGTGAGCTGCGGCAGCGACAAGCGAATCGCAATGCCGTCGTTGTTCGGATTGACACCGAGATCGCTCTCGCGAATTGCCTTTTCGATCGCCTCAAGCGAGGAACGATCGTGCGGTTTGATCAGAAGCTGCCGTGCCTCGGGCACCGAAATCGACGCAAGCTGCTGGATCGGCACAGGTGCTCCATAGTACTCAACGGTGATGCGCTCAACGAGCGCTGGGCTGGCCCGACCGGTACGCACCGTGCCGAATTGGGACTGGGTGTGTTCGACAGCCTTGTCCATCTTGTCCATGGCTTCGAGCATTGTGTCGTCAATCACGATGACCATCGTACCCAGGACAGGTGGGTCAGACGGGGCATCATGCGTGAACGAGTGTTCCTTCGCTGCCGCCCTGGACGATGCTCCGCAACGAACCTGGCTTCGACATGTCGAACACCACGATGGGGATGTTGTTGTCGCGACAGAACGCAATGGCCGTTGAGTCCATCACCTTGAGGTCTTTCGTCATCACTTCCATGTAGCTGACAGCGTCGTACTTGACTGCGTCAGGGTTGGTTCGCGGGTCGGCGCTGTAGACCCCGTCGACGCCCGAATGCGTTCCCTTGATCACCACTTCGGCTTCTATTTCGGCGGCGCGCAGCGCCGCAGCTGTGTCGGTGGTGAAAAACGGATTACCCGTACCAGCAGCAAAGATGACGACCCGGCCCTTTTCGAGGTGGCGGACGGCGCGACGCCGGATGTAGGCCTCGGCGATCCGTGGCATCTCGATTGCCGACTGAACTCGCGTTTCCTGGCCCTGCCGCTCGAGCGCGTCCTGCAGCGCGAGTGCGTTCATCACCGTGCCGAGCATCCCGATGTGGTCGCTCTGCGTCGCATCCATTCCGGTGAGCGATCCCGTTCGGCCACGCCAGAAGTTGCCACCGCCGACGACAACAGCAACGTCGACACCGAGGTTCTGGCGCAGATCGATAATCTCCGCTGCTGTCGCCTCGAGCGTGGCGCCGTCGAGCCCCATGCCCGACTCGCCAGCCAACGCTTCACCTGACGGCTTGAACACGATTCGTTTGAAGCTCGGACGTTGTTCTCGTTGCGTCATTCAATGTCTCCGGAAGCAGTTGGGTCGGGCGCGAAACAGCCCCGCCGAACGTACTTGACGCGAGGCGAGGCTGTTCAATAATTCAGCTTTTCATTCCGAACTCAGCTCGCTGATTCGGGATCAGATCGCTTGACGCCAAGAAAGCAAGAACTCGAGTTGGCCTCCGCCAACGAGCGGTGCAGGCTGGCGCCGAGATCGAGCGATCTGGACCGAATCAGCCGATTTCGACTTGAGCGAAGGCGATGACGGAGGCGGAGCCGATGAACTGGCTAATCGACTGCTTGTCGTCCTTTGCGTACGGCTGATCGAGCAGTGCGACGTCTTTGAAGAAACCGCCGATCCGGCCTTCGACGATTTTCTCGAGTGCCGCCTCAGGCTTGCCTTCGTTGCGAGTGATCATGGTGAGCGTCTCGCGCTCGGCTGCAACGACCTCTGCGGGGACGTCGTCGCGGCTGAGGTACGTCGGACGAGCAAATGCCACGTGGACGGCAACGTCGTGAGCGAGCTCCTGCGTGCCATTGGCGATCTCGACGACGACACCGTTGACGCCGCGTCCGCCCTGAAGGTGCTGGTAGCTACCGAGGATGTTGCCCTCGGCGGCTTCGATGCGAGCGACCTGGCCGATGCTGATGTTCTCTTTCAGCGTGACCTTGAGTTCTTCGAGATTGGTCTGGCGTTCAGAGATCGCGTCGACACCCTTTTGCGTCACCAATGCAACGAGTGCGTCGGCCTCAGCCTTAAACAAGTCAGAACCGGCGCTGAAGTCGGTCTCACATTTGAGCTCAACGATGGCGCCGACGTTGCCGCTGATTGCCATGCTGACCACGCCCTGAGTGGCGTCGCGGTCCTCACGCTTGGCGCTCGCGGCCAGGCCCTTTTCACGGAGCCACTTTTGGGAGGCTTCCATGTCGCCGTCGTTCTCCTGCAACGCTTTCTTGCAGTCCATCATGCCAGCGCCTGACGCGACGCGGAGCGCCTTGACGTCTTGTGCAGTGAATTCCATCTGTGGTCAGCCTTCCGCTTCGGCTGTTTCGACGGCAGGGGTCTCGGTGTTTGCTGCCGGCCCGGTCGACTCGGCTGGCACCGATTCGGGGGTACGGTCGGCGTCGGACGCAGCAGACGATTGATCCTTAGCAGCAGAAAGCTTGGCGTCGCGGGCTGCCTGCTGCGCAGCAGCGGCATTACGGGCATCAGTCTGAGCTGCTTCGAAGGAGGCGACTTCTTCAGGGGTCTTTTCCACAACCGGAGTGGGTGCGGGGTTGCGCTTGTTGGCAATAAAGCGACCTTCGGCAACGGCGTCAGCGATGACGCGAGCAAAGAGGCTGTTCGAGCGGATGGCGTCGTCGTTGCCCGGGATCGGGTAAGTGATGACTTCCGGGTTGACGTTGGTGTCAACGACAGCCACGACCGGGATGCCGAGCTTGCGAGCTTCGGTAACGGCAATGTGCTCTTTGTTCGTGTCGAGCACGAAGATCGCGTCGGGAGCCTTCTTCAAGCTCCGCATGCCACCGAGGTTGCGCTGCAACTTGATCATCTCGCGCTCCAGCAGGAGTGCTTCTTTCTTGATCATGACTTCGAATTCGCCAGAGGCCTGCATGCGCTCATACTCGAGCATCTTGTTGACGCGCTTGCTCATTGTTTCGAAGTTCGTGAGCATGCCGCCGAGCCAACGCTCGTTCACGTAGGGCATGCCGCACTTGTCGGCGTAGCTCTTGATCGGGTCCTGAGCTTGCTTCTTGGTGCCGACGAACAAGATGTTGCCGCCACCGGCGACGAGATCACGGACGTACCCGTAGGCCGTCTCGACACGACCGAGCGTCTGCTCGAGGTCGATGATGTAGATGCCGGCGCGCTCACCGAAAATGAAACGCTTCATTTTCGGGTTCCAACGACGGGTCTGGTGGCCGAAGTGTGCTCCGGCCTCCAACATTTGACGCATGCTGATAACAGCCATGTGTTGCTCCTTGTGCGGTTGATCCCGACAGCCGGCGCCCGTTTTCAGGTCGGGCGACCGCTTACTTGACCGTCGAGACAGTGATTGGGTGTCGATTCGGATGAATCAACCGAATCAATGATAGCTGCGCCTCAGGACATCTCAACTCACGCTCTCCGAGTTTCAGCGCCGTGCCGCGACCGAGTTCACGCCGACCGGCGGCAACGCCAGACAGCTGGCGGCGCCGACCGTTGGCGGGAGCCATCGACAGGCACGAGACGGGGGCGGCCAACAGCGCGCCCGAGATAGGGCGTTGGATCTCGATACTCACCGGCGATCCGCAGGCCGAAGTACATCCGGCCTGTGGCCTGGCCGATCCGCGATCGAGCCGCCACCCGGTCGCCGCTCCGCAGATTGGACGACAGCAACTTGGCGTAGGTGATTTTCCACCCGTTGGCATGACGGACCACGACGTACATGACGCCGGTGATGGTTCCGCTATAGGTGACGGTGCCGGCGGCGACAGCGCGTACCACCGTCAATGGAGTAACCCCGTACTCGATCCCCCGGTGGCCAGCGCAGTACCAACAGGCTGGGGCACGGAATGGAACCACCACCGTTGCGCTGACAGGAGGCTGCCAGCATGGCGAGGCCATTGCAGAAGTGGGCTGGAGCAGCATGAGCCAGACCAGGGCAATCGTTGTGACAGAGACGACGCGTCGTCGCATGATGGTTCCTCTCGACAATCGGATTCCGATGGACGCCGGAGCGTCGAGAGGGGCCGTGCGGCCCGAAGAGTTCGAATCAGGTGAGGCCGGCGGCCGACATGCGCGACCTGAGATGCAGCACGGATTTGGTGTGGATCTGCGAGACGCGGCTCTCGGTGACACCGAGGACTTCGCCGATTTCAGCGAGCGTGAGGCCCTCGTCGTAATACAACGACAGGACCAACTTCTCGCGTTCGGGAAGCTTCTTGATTTCGTGGCGCATGACCACGCTCAACTCACGTTCTTCGACGACCGCCGATGGCGAGCCGGACACGGCGTCGTCAGGAGCCGACGGCTCGGCGCCGCCTGCAATCGCGCGATCAAGCGGACCGATTGTCGTTCTGGCAATGGCCAACAGCCATTTGGCCAGATCTTCGGGAGTAATGCGCAGATGCCCTGCCAGCTCCTCGTCGGTCGGGCCACGACCCAGTTGGTGTTCGAGTTCCGAGATGGCTTTCTCGACGTTGCGCGCTCGACTGCGAATCGAGCGGGGGACCCAGTCGAGTTGTCGCAAGCCGTCATAAATCGCGCCGCGAATTCGCGGCACCGCAAACGTCTCGAACTTGACGCCAAAATTGGTGTCGAAGCGCTCGATCGCGTCGATGAGGCCAAACATGCCAGAGCCGATGAGGTCGCCCGAGTCGACACTGCTTGGCAGACCAGCACCCACTCGACCCGCAACGAATTTGACCAGCGGCGAGTAGCGAACGATCAGATGATCTCGAGCGGCAGAATTGCGACGGTTAACCCAGCGCGACCACTGCATCTGGAGGTCGGCGTCTTCGGGGACAATGCTCATGCTCTGGGGTGGGCCTCGCGGTAGGCAGCCGAGAGTCTTTCTCGGCTCACGTGAGTGTAACGCTGGGTGGTTGCAACGTCTGCGTGGCCGAGCAACTCTTGCACAGCTCGAAGATCCGCGCCTCCATCAAGTAGGTGCGTCGCAAAACTGTGCCGCAAGGCATGCGGATGTGTCGGAGTAGGTGAACGTCGGTCGACGATCCGTCGAACATCACGCGGCGCCAATCGTTTTCCGCGCTCGTTACCGAACAAGGCATCGCCCTGATCTGGCGTGACAACGTCTGCCCTGGCCTCTAGCCAGCGCCGCAGCGCGCGAACCGCTGGCTCACTGAGGGGAACCCTGCGTTCCTTGCTGCCCTTACCCCATACCGTTGCGGCGCCGACGGCCAGAGCCAACGATGAGACGTCCATGCCACAGAGTTCGCTCACCCGCAGCCCAGATCCGTACAGCACTTCGAGCACGGCGTCGTCACGAGTACGGCGCCATTCGGGCTCCTCGTCACTGACCACCCCATCGAGTAGTCCAGAGATCTCTCGAGCGTCGAGCACGCGAGGCAAGCGGCCATTGCCAGCTGGTACGGAGACGCCGCTCGTCGGATCGACTGTTGCAAGACCATTTGCCACCGACCACTTAAAGTAACGGCGAATCGCGGCGACCTTCCTTGCAATCGTGCGGCGAGCGAACTGTCGTGTCGTGAGATGAGCGAGATATCGCCGAATAGTTGCACGGGTGACTCGACCTGGATCGACAAGATCACTTCGGCCGCACCATTCGCAGAAGAGACGCAGGTCTGACGTGTAGGACACGACCGTGTTGTCCGACAACGACGTCAGCGACAGAGCGAAGTCGTCGATACGCCAGGAAACCACAACCAAAATGATATTGCCCTTCAGTACCTAAATTCAGGATGGTCTGCCCGCAGCGCGTTGCGGCTCAGAGTGAGCTCGTCACGTCAGATCAGCCCATTCGTCGACGACTTCAAACCAGCCGCCGTTCTCGATGAGCCATCCGTCCCGTTCGAGTCGCGCCAACGCCAACGCCACATCTCCGAGCGCCAGACCAGTGATCAACAACAAACTATCGAGAGTCCGCGGTTCGTTGCGGCAAGCCGCAACGATGTCTGCCTGCGGCCCGCTCGGCTGCGGACGAGCATCGAACCTCTGGCGTCCTGCTCGACGACCATCAAGCCCGAGCGCCATCAGGATGTCCGCTGTCTCGAGCGCCGACTGCACGCCGTCGGCGATCAGCGCGTTGGTTCCGGCCGAGGCCCGACTGTTGACCGCACCGGGGACTGCCATCAAAACAACCGATCGGTTGATCGCCTCGTGCACGGTGATCAGGGACCCACCCCTTTCACGACTCTCGACGACCACCAGCACTTCACAGAGCGCAGCGAGAATCCGATTGCGCAACGGGAATCGAAACGCGTCGGGACGGGTACCCGGAGGCCACTCCGAAATGAGCACACCGCGTTCGGCGACCTCATTCCAGATGTCGGTATTTTGCTTTGGATACGGGATGTCCAACCCATTCCCGACAATGCCAACCGGTCTGCCGGTGCGAGCATGCAGTGCCCCACGATGAGCAGCAGCATCGATGCCGCGCGCCAACCCCGACACGACGACAATTCCGGCGTCTGCTAATTCGGCACCAAACCGAGCTGCAGTCGCACGCCCCTGCTGTGTTGCGTTGCGTGTACCGATGATCCCGACCCGCCGCGCATCGAGCACGCTCAGATCGCCACGAACGAACAGCACCGCAGGTGCGCCCGGATCGCCCCGCAATTGCGCCGGGTAGCACGGGTCCGACTCGCCGACGACCTGCACATCAGCGCCCGCACATGTCGCTGCCCAAAATTCAGGCGGCTGGTCTGCTCGCTGCTGACGCCACAGCCTTGCCAGCCCCTCGTTCTTTCGGAAAATCGTCGCCAACACCGGGGACGGATCCGCGACACCGGTCGCCATGTCGAACGCCTCAACAGCGGTACGGTTATGAAGCACGTGCCGCAAACGATTCGGATTCATCAGCTGCAGCCCGGCGAGCGCAGCGAGGTAGCCGTCGGCGCTCATGCAACTCGTCCAATGCGCAACGTGGTATTCAGCGAGGCTCGGAGCCCGAGCGCGACCTGAATCGCCTCTTCGTCGATTTGTAACGTCGGAGCGGACCGCAGGTCGACGATCGACCGGGCGACTCGCCTGATCCGGTGGTAGCCGCGAGCGCTGAGGCGATCGTGTTCGAGTTCGTGCCGGAGCACTGCCCTGCCTGCATCGTCGATCGGAGCGAACTCGTCGAGCCGACTGCCAGACAATCGGCTGTTGAGACAACCTTGTCGTTCCTCGGCCAACCGGCGAGCCTCTGCGACGCGTAGAGCGACCACTGCGCTCGATTCGCCCGGTTCGTGGCTCAGTAACTCCTCGACCCCCGGACGGTGGACGTTGACCCGGAGGTCGAATCGGTCGAGGAGAGGCCCGGACAAGCGGCGAACGTAGCGCTGCAGGTGAGCATCGTTGCACTGGCATGCCCCTGGGGCCCCGCCTCCACACGGGCACGGGTTCATTGCTGCGACGAGGAGGAAATCGGCAGGGAGCCGAACATGAATTCGAGCGCGCGACACCGTGATGTAGCGATCTTCCAAAGGCTGGCGCATGTTGTCGAGGACTTTGGGAGCGAACTCGGCAATCTCATCCATAAAGAGGACGCCGCAATGTGCCATTGACACCTCGCCCGGCCGCACAATGCTCGACCCGCCCCCGACGAGCGCTACGCCTGATGTGGTGTGGTGCGGAGCCCTGAATGGTGGACGCGTAATGAGCCCACCGGCCGGAAGTTGTACGCCAGCTGCTGAGTTCACCATCGTGGCCTCAAGAGCCCGTTCACGATCGAGAAGTGGCAACAGCCCGGCAAGCCGAGACGCCAGCATCGTCTTGCCTGCGCCGGGTGGGCCGACCATCAGCAGATGATGCCCACCCGCTGCGGCGATTTCGAGAGCGGTACGCGCATGTGGCTGCCCTTGCACATCGGCGAGGTCGGGCATGAACACCGCCTCGACCGGCGGTTCGGGTGCTTCGTGGTCGGGCCATGGCATGTCACCGTTCAACACCGCGACGAGTTCACCGAGACTGTCGATCAGACGAACCGTGCCGAGTGCGGCCACGCGCGCTTCGATGGCGCTGCCAACCGGAACGACAACGTCCTTCTCGCCGAGTGCTCCGACCATTGGGGCGACCCCAGGGACTGGCCGGAGCGAACCGTCGAGGCCGAGTTCTCCAATGAACGACAGCGTCTCGACCGACTCGGGTGGTACGGCGCCGCTCGCTGCCAGAATCCCGATCGCAATGGCCAGATCCATTGCTGACCCTGACTTCGGTTGATCAGAAGGTGCAAGGTTCAAAGTGACCTTGATCGTCGGGAACTGCAACCCGGTGCTCAGAATGGCAGCGCGAGTTCGGTCACGCGCCTCGCGCACCGACTCGTCGGGCAGACCACCGATACTGAAACCCGGAAGCCCCTTGCCCACATGGGCTTCGACTCGAACGGGATAGCCCTGTGCCCCAATGAGCACCGCTGATGAAATCGACGCGAACATGCCGCCTCCTCGGTAACGCGGCAGAACCGCAACTGACTACGAGGAGGGGCTGACCGGCCCGACAACGGTCGACGCCCGCAAGCGCACGTCGATACGACCAACACTAGCTATCCGGTGTCACAGTCGGCGGGCCACGATGGCCTGTCGCGTGTCAGGGCGCCGTGGTTTCACGCCGACGATCTGCAACAATGCCGGTCGTGCGTGCCTCGCTGATTCTGCTTCCGATTGCGGTATTCCTCGTCGGTTGCGGTGGAGGCAGCGGCAAAAGCGCCGAGCGGTTCTGCGGTGAGATCCAGCTGCATTCCGAACAGCTCACCCAACCGGACCTGCAGTTCGAGGACGACATCGAGCCGCTCCTCGATCTGTATCGAGCAATCGGTGAGCTCGCTCCGCTTTCGATCGAACCTGAATGGGATCAGCTCATCAGCGCCTACGAGACGGCGAGCACGGTCGTGCCCGGCAACACGGAATCGCAACAAGCTGCGCTCTCTGCGATTTACTCAACCGAAAAGTCAGCAGCGGCTATCGACAAGTGGCTTGAAAAGACCTGTGCGGTCGACATTGGACCAGTGTTCACGATCGTCGCTCAGGAGCCCTGAGCGACGATCGCTCTTCAGAAGATTAAAAGATCAGAGGATCTCGCCGCGCTTGCGGATGACCTTGTCGCAGAGTCCGTACTCCTGCGCTTCTTCAGCAGTGAACCAGCGGTCACGTTCGGAGTCGGCCTGAATCTGCTCAACCTCGTTGGCGGAGTGGAAGGCAATCAGTTCGGCCATGCGCTTCTTGGTGTAGCGAAGCTGCTCAGCCTGGATTTGGATGTCAGAGGCCTGGCCACGCAGACCGGCGAGCGGCTGGTGCATCATGACGCGGGCGTTCGGGAGCACGTAACGCTTGCCGGCTGCACCTGCGGTGAGGAGAAACTGCCCCATCGAAGCGGCGAGGCCCAGGCACACGGTGGCGACGTCGCAACCAACGAACTGCATCGTGTCGTAGATCGCCATGCCCGCGGTGACCGAGCCACCGGGGCTGTTGACGTACAACCAGATGTCGGCGTTCGGGTCTTCGCCTTCGAGATACAGCAGCTGTGCACAGATCTGGTTGGCGATGTCGTCGTTGACATCGGAGCCGAGCATCACAACACGGTTCTTGAGGAGTCGATCGAAGACCGCTGAGCGCGGGTCGAAGCCGCCTTCGAGTGCGAAGGGAGCCTGCGGGGTGGAGAGTTCCGACATGCCTCTCAGGCTATCGGGAACGCGCCAGGGCACGGCTGCCGTTCGACCTCGTGAATGAGAGATCTCTCACCCACCACTCTGGCGAGCATGACGATGACTGCAATATTCCAATTACCTTCGCTCGAGGCCACAGCCGGCGTCCCAGCGCCCGTCACTGCGAAGCCACAGCCAACCAAGACTTGTCGCTTCCTTGAACTCGGCCGAACGAGGCGATTTCGGAGAAAACCTCTACTCGGAGCAGCCGTTTAGCGGGTAACGCCGCTCAACACGACGACGACATTCTCGTTCGCTGCAATGTCGTCACGCATTGCGAGCAGCCCGGCGAGCCCCGCGGAACCCGTGGGGCTCACGTTGTAGCCGGCTTGGCGGCCGAGCCGGTGTGCTTCTTCGATTTTTGCCTCAAACGCGACAACAGGAACACCGCCGTTTCGACGCATGGCTTCGACCACGCCAACCCAGTCGTAGGTCTCGTCGTCGAGGATGCCGTCAGCCAACGATGCCGGGTCGTCCCAGACAGTCATTGCCTCGGCCCACACCTTGGCGACGTGATCGACGCCCGCCGATTGGTTCCAGGCGCGCTCGAGCGGTGCGCAGCCAGCGGCCTGGACGGCGTACAGCGGCACAACGCCGTGGATCGAATCGAGCCCCTGGCTCGCTGCTGTAGCGAATGCGCCTCCCCCGACTTGAACGAAGAGTCGATCGATGTGTTCGCCGGGGAACTGCGTACCGATCTCCCATCCGAGCGTTCGGCCACCATCGAGACAGAGCGCGTTTTCTGGCCCCTGCACGGTGAACGGGACAGCCCCGGCGGCGACCGCGTCGCGGAATCGGAGCATTGCCGGGTCGCCCGGCGGGTCGTCGTCACGCCGTTCGCTGCGGTGAACTCGCGCTCCAAGCGCATCAAGGCGATCACCGAACCCATTACTCATCCAGGTCGGGACATACACGTCGATCGGCCAGTCAGCGGCCTTTGCCAAGGTGGCCGCAGCCAACGCTGCATTTCCGCACGACGCAATTGCGAGCGGTGGCCGTTCGGTGAGGTGCCCCAACCGCTCGGCAACGCGCAGGTGCAGCAGGATCGAGAACAGGAATCGGGCCTTCTGGCTACCGCCCACTCCCCCGGTTTCGTCTTTCACCCAAACGCCGCCCTCGGCAGCCATTCCCAGTTCGTCAGACAGAACCGCCGAACGTTCGAAGGGTGTCACGACAAAGGTTGCACCGTCGACCGCTTCGATCGCTGCGTTGAGTTCGCCAATAAGCGCCGCTCGGTCGTCGGCCGAAATGCCGTGAGCATCGGCGTAAGCCGCCCAAGCCAGGTGCAGGTCGGCGGCGACGAAAATCGAGTCACTATCGCCAAGTTTGACGGGCTCGACGTCATGCACGATTTGCAAGACATGACGCGGGTCGTCCGTCGTCGCGTTCGGACATCTGAACGGCATCGGTGTCGAGACGGGAAGCTCGGCGCTGCATGTGGCGCAACGCCAGCCCGTGACGTTCATGAGTAGCTCAGGTGCCGTCGGTGACGCGGGCGTTGAAGTCGTCGATCATGCCGTCCCAGATGCCGGTGTAGCGACGAAGGCCACGCCAAAAGTCTTGCGACCGGCGAGCCTCAAACAGATCGAACGGAGTGCCCTGCTGCTCAACCCACGTGTAGTAACCGAGATTGAAAAGACGGCGACGGTCGACGTCGGTGCACTCGATCATGTTGTCGGTCGACGCGGCGTTGAGGTGTTCACCCACAGCAACAGCAGCATCGGTCGTGGTGAACTCGTTGCCGTACTGGCGTTCGAGCAGCTTGGCCCGCTCGCTCGGGTAGAGCGCGGCACCATCGGTGGCAACGGTGATCAGGGCCTGGTTCTCGCCGAGGTTCAGCAACTTCGCCGTTTTGATCGCGGCAAGGACGTTCGCAATTGACGAGAACCCGAAGTGTTCGAGTTTGTCGACGAGGCTCTGCGACACGCCCATCGACTGGGCGAGGTACGCACGCCCGGCTTCGGTGTTGAAAGTGAGATCCAGTTCGTCGGTTGCCTTGTCAGAAATGCCAACGACGACGTCGGTGTTCGCAATGTTGTGGATCAGTGGGATGTGCTTGTCGCCGATGCCCTGGATGTTGTGCTCGCCGTAGCCGTTCTCGAGCATTGTCGGGCATTCGAGCGCCTCGACGGCGACGATCTTGGCGCCGTACTCCTCTTTGAGGCGGTCACCGGCTGCGATCGTGCCGGCCGAACCGGTGGCCGAGGTGAAGGCGGCAAGTTCGAGTTCACGTCCGACCAAGCCGTACTCGGCGCGCACGGTCTCAAAGACGTGGCCGAGTGCCCGGCCCGTGACGTTGTAGTGGCCGAGGTGGTTGCCGAATTCGGAGAACTGGTTAAGGATGAAGTTGCCCGGGTCTTTGGCCAATTCGTTGCATGCGTCGTAGATCTCTTTGACGTTCGACTCGGTGCCACGAGTCTTGATCACGTCTTCTTCGGGGTTGGCGCACCACTCGTCGAGCCAGTCGAAGCGCTCTTGGCTCATGCCTTCGGGCAGGATTGCCACACCGCGGCTTGCCATGATTTTGGAGATTGCGATGCCGCCGCGGGCGTAGTTGCCAGTCGATGGCCACACCGCGCGGTGCACGGTCGGGTCGAACTGGCCAGTGACGACACGAGGAGCAAAACACGAGTAGGCGGCCAGCACCTTGTGGGCCGTGATCATCGGGAACCGGTCGCCGAAGACAACGATGATCGGCGACGCAACGCCAGTCAGGGTCGAAGGGAGCACGACGTGCTCGGGTACGTCGACGCGGTTGCCCTGCAAGTCGTTGTACCAGTGGCATCGCCAGAGGTTGCGGGCATCAGGGCCCTGCGGATCAGCGTCGCCGACTTTCTCATCGTGATCGAACGTCGACGGATCGGCCAGCTGAGCAAAGGTTGGCAGCGTGATGCCCTGCTCGCGAAATCGCTGGACGCTGTTGGCGAGCGCTTCTTCGTTGACCACACGGTCGGCAAGGCCGAATTGGTTCTCGAGTGCGTCGGTGGTTGCAGGGTCAGTCATCGTCACTTTTACATTCTGTCAACTTTTGAGACGAGTACCCAACACCAGACCACAGATCTCCACATTTCAGGTGCGCTATCACCTGGCTCGCACCTGGCTCGTCTCAGAACGGGCGGTCGCTGGGTGCCTCAGTTGATCGGTTGGCCCTCGACCGATCGCGACCCTCACCGTCGGCCTGGAAAAGACCGACTTCGAGGTCACCCAACTCGTCATGGCTTGGTTGCCCGTATGATCGCGGGGCGCCGACGTAGCCCAATTGGCAGAGGCACAGGCTTTAGGTGCCTGTCAGTGCGGGTTCGAGTCCCGCCGTCGGCACTAGCCTGACCGGGTGAAGTTGTCCAGCCTGGAGCGGGTGATCGAGTTGCTCGGCTGGCTGGCCACGGCATCTGCTGGTGGTCTCCTGCTGACACAGGCCGTCGGCTGGAACGGATCCATGCTGCTGGCCGCGCTGCACGCGTTGACGCCCTATCTTCTCGCTGTCACGATCCCCGTCGCCGGTGTCGCCAGCTGGCGGAAGCGGCACGGACTCGCAATCACCTCAAGCTTCGTTGGCCTCGGAACGCTGCTCCTCGCGTGGCCGCTCGTGTTCGCTTCCGACCTTCCCGCTCCTGACCCGAACGGCACCGAAATCTCGGTCGCTGCGGTCAACCTGCTTTTCTCGAATCCGGTGATCTCCGACGCAGCAGATGACCTGCTACTCCGCGACGCAGACGTGATCCTGTTCAGCGAATACACCGTTCGGCATCAGTCCGCGCTGCGCGCGCATCGGGTCGCTGGGGCCTATCCCTACAAGGTCGAGCGCAACGGGTTGTACGCAAGCGGCATCGCGCTCTGGAGCAAGTATCCGATCACCGTCAATCAGCAGCCTCGGACGGGGCGTTCGACCCTCGACCTCTTGATCGACGGCCCCGATGAACCAATTCGAATCTTCGGCGTGCACCCACCGACGCCGATCTCCACCTTCGACGGGTGGATTGCCGACTTGAAGATCTTCGGCGAATTGGGGTCTGCTGCAACGGAACCGACGCTGATCGTCGGTGATTTCAATGCCTCGTATTGGCACCCCGCGTTCCGAGACCTTCTCCGTAGTGGCCTATCGGATGCACATACGACGCACGGACAGGGATTTTCTGCGTCGTGGCCAACCGACAAGTTCTTTCCTGCATTCGTTCGACTTGATCATGCGCTCACCAAAAACGGACTCGTGTCGACGTCTGTTCAGGACTTCACCGTCGCGGGAAGCGATCACCGCGGCTTCGTCGTCAGCGTCGTTCCAGCTCGCTGAGCAACTGCCTGAACGCACGCCCACGATGTGAGATCGCGTGCTTTGCATCAGCGGTCATCTCAGCAAAGGTCAAACCTGTGCCCTCGTCCGGTTGGAAAATTGCGTCGTAGCCGAAGCCGACGTCGCCACGCTCCACAGTCGAGATCACGCCGGGGCACACGCCCTCGACGGCAAGCTCTGACCCATCCGGCCAGATGATCATCGCAACGGTCTTGAAAGCTGCACCACGCTCGGTGACCCCGTCGAGTTCGGCCAACATTTTGTGTCGATTATCTGCATAGCTGCAGCCCTCGCCGGCATATCGAGCGGTGTACACACCAGGCTCGCCACCGAGCGCATCGACTTCGAGGCCAGTGTCGTCGGCAACAGCAGGAAGCCCCGTGGCTGCCACGATTGCTGCTGCCTTCAAGCGAGCGTTCCCAATGAGCGTGTCAGCGTCTTCAACGACGTCCGGAACCTCAGGGGGTCTCGGCAGCAGATCAACAACGCCGACAAGGAGCGCTTGGATCTCGGCGACCTTGTCGGGGTTCGCTGATGCGCACACGAGCTGCATCGTCAGACTCAACGCTGGGCAGCGCGAGGCGTCGGGGCGTCAGCCACCAGCGCCGTCTGTGCGTCGCTGATCGTGGCAAGCCCACCCTCGGCCAGACCGAGGAGCGCGTCGAGTTGTGAGCGCGAGAACGTCATACCTTCGGCAGTGCCCTGCACTTCGACGAAGCTTGCGTCTCCCCCGCCGACCGGGCGAAGCATCACGACATTCATATCGACTTCGGCGACGCTGTCTTCGACATACGGAAGGTCGAGCACCGGCGCGCCGTTGACAATGCCGACGCTGATTGCTGAACAGAACGAGTGGAGCGGGTTTTTCGCAATGCCGCCGCGTTGCACAACGCGTTCGAGTGCATCGTGCAGCGCAATGAAGCCGCCGCAGATCGAAGCAGTGCGAGTGCCACCGTCGGCCTGCAGGACGTCGCAGTCAACGATCACCTGACGCTCGCCAAGTGCCTCCATGTCGCAGGCAGCACGCAGCGAGCGGCCGATCAGACGTTGAATTTCAATGGTTCGTCCCGACTGCTTACCCTTGGCGGCTTCGCGGTTGATGCGCTCAGGCGACGCCCCCGGCAGCATCGAGTATTCGGCGGTGACCCAGCCCTTGCCGGAGCCGCGCATCCAACGCGGCACGTCTTCGTCGATGCTTGCAGTACACAGCACCCGGGTGTTACCAAAGGACACCAGGACTGACCCATCGGCCATCTCGGTGAAGTCTCGTTGGAACGAGAAGGGGCGAAGTTCGTTGTCGGCGCGGCCGTCGGGGCGAGTCATGTTTGTGAACGTACCCGCTGTATCGACGCGCTCCGAGGGACCGCGTCGGACAATCAGATCGACGCACTCAGCGAGGCGGTGGCCATGACTCGGTTCGGTCGAGTTCTGGGCCGAGGAGTTGCCGACCGAGCTCGCGGAACACGTCGATGTCGCCACTCGATACAAAGCGGTGGCGGCCTCGCCGGTCAACGGCACGAAGCAAGCCAAGCTCGCCCAGCGTCTGCTTGAGCGCGAACGCTGTCTCGTCCGCCGAGCTGACGAGGGTGACGCCGCTCCCCATCACGTCACCGATCGTCCTCGCCAGGAACGGGTAGTGCGTACAGCCGAGCAGAAGTGCGTCGACGTCGGCATCACGGATTGGTGCGAGTAGCCGTTCGGCCAACACCGTGACTTCGTCGCCCACCGTCTGGCCACGTTCGACGAACTCGACGAAACCGGGGCATGCGGCGCTCGTCAAACTGACGGGAGCACCCGTCGCAGCAATTGCCTGGATGTACGCACCAGACGACACCGTTCCGACGGTCCCAATGACACCGACCCGTCCAGTGATGGTCGTCTGCACAAGGGCGCTGGCTCCAGGCCGAACCACGTCGATGATGGGCACATCCAGTTCGGCGCGGAGCTCGTCGAGACCAGCAGCTGTTGCGGTGTTGCAAGCAACAACGATGGCTTTGGCGCCGTAGTCGTCAACGAGGCTGCGCGCAAGCTCGCGAGCAAAGCCTCGAACATCAGCGAGTGGCTTCGAACCGTACGGGTATCGACCGGTGTCGCCGATATAGACGAGATCTTCTGCGGGCAGGAGGTCAATGGCAGCTCTCGCGACGGTCAGGCCCCCGAAACCCGAGTCGAACATCCCGATTGGCCTATCCACGGAGCTGAGCGTAGCGATTCCGCAGCGCTCGGTCAGTCAGGCGGCGCGAACAGCACCCGCTGCGGAAGTCAGTTTCGGCGTGCCTTAAAAGTAGATGATCTTTTCGGCGTTGGCTTCAGCGACGTCGAGGTCGTCGGTGTAGGCACCGGTTGAAAGGTACTTCCATCCTCCATCGCACACGATGAACACAATGGTTCCCGACTCAATCTCCGATGCAACCTTGGCAGCGCCGGCCAGTGCTGCACCTGCCGAGATGCCAGAAAAAATGCCGCACTCTTTGACCAGTCTGCGAGTCCACTCGATTGACTCTCGCGGTCGCACGACTCGCTTGCGGTCGAGCAGGTCGTAACCGTTCCAGTTCTCGAACACGGGCGGGATGTATCCGTCGCCAATGTTGCGGAGACCCTCGACGCGCTCGCCCAACGGAGGTTCTACGGCGACGATTTGAATGTTCGGGTTGTACTGCTTCAAGAACGTGCCCGTGCCCATCAATGTGCCGCTGGTGCCAAGGCCGGCGACGAAGTGGGTGATATCGGGAACGTCACGCACAATCTCGGGGCCAGTGCCTTCAAAGTGGGCACGCGGGTTGGCGTCGTTTGCGTATTGGTACGGGAAGTACCACTCCGGATGCTCCGCAGCGAGCGCCGTGGCACGCGATACAGCACCGTTGGAGCCCTCTTCACCGGGGGTGAGAATGATCTCGGCACCGAAAATCTCCAGCATTTGTCGACGTTCGATCGAAACGCTGGTCGGCATCATGATCTTGATCGGATAACCCCTCAACTGGGCGATCGCGGCCAGGGCAATACCGGTATTACCTGACGACGGCTCAATAATCGTCTGCCCCGGCTGCAGTCGACCGTCGGCTTCAGCAGCCTCAATCATGCTCTTGGCAATGCGGTCCTTCACCGAGCCAAACGGGTTCTGCATCTCCATCTTGGCGAGGATGCGCACGTTCGGGTTCGGCGACAGGTTCGACACGTCGACGACCGGCGTGTTGCCAATCATTCCGAGCACATCGCTGTGCATCGTTGCGGGCATCGCAGGTGCGGTGAGATTCATGAGTCCTTCCAACCTGGCCGACTCGGAACCTATTCCCGACCTGACCAGTAGGGATTGTACGACGGGTCCGGAAAAGATGCCTGACTCAGCTGATACTGATCTGCTCTTCGAGAATCGCGCCGTCGACAATCCGATAGCTGCGCACCTCGGGCAACCCTCGCTTGAGGCTCACGATCACGTAGTGCCAGTTGGGATCGACCGCCGCCGAAACGTCAGTCGGGCTCGGGTACGGCTCGGAGTGGGTGTGGCTGTGGACCACACCGTTGATCTCCCAGTCGAGGTCTTCTGCTGCCATTTCGGCTCGCATGAAGTCTCTCGGATTGACCGTGTAGACCCGGGCGGACTGGTCATCGTTGTGACACGGCGTGAACGTCGGTGCACGATCAGGCGTCGGCCCAGCAAGGAGCCCACACATTTCGAGCGGGTATTCGTCGAGCGCGAGGCCGACCATCGTGTTGTACGCATCGCGTGAGATCTCAATCACGCCTGAAAGGGTACGGCCGCTTGCTCGGCGACCGTGCGTGCGCGAAGTCGTCGGATAACTCCTGCCCCGGCGATCGCGGCGCACCGATACCCTGGCCACGGCATGGCAAAGAAGGGCAAGAAGACCAAAAAGGGGTCGGGTAAAGACGACGGCCTCACGATGATCGCTTCGTACAAGCGCGCCTACCGCGACTACGAGATCCTCGCCACCTACGAGGCAGGCATGGTTCTGACGGGCAGCGAAGTCAAGTCGCTGCGTGAAGGCAACGCCCAAATCGCCGAGGGTTACGCCCGCGTACGGCGCGGTGAAATGTGGCTCGACGGCATTCACATCCCGCCCTACACCAACGCGATCGGCTTTGGCGCCCACGAACCCAATCGTGAACGCAAGCTGCTCCTGAACCGCGCCGAAATCGACAAACTCGATGCGCGTACCGCTCAGGGCGGGCTGACCATCGTGCCGTTGCGGCTGTATTGGAAGGAAGGTCGAGCCAAGCTCGAGATCGGCCTTGCCAAAGGCCGGACCAAGGGCGACAAACGTCAGAACTTGGCCGAACGCGACCACGATCGCGAAATCGAAACAGCGTTCAACCGCGCTGCCAAGTACGACAACGCTTAATCGTCAGACCGGAGCATCCAGCCTGGCAGATCGACCTGCCGGGCAATGACATGACGTCAACTTTCACGCACTCCGTGAACGAGGCGTGAACCGGTCGAATCGCCAGCTAACGTAGAGCTTCACATATTGATCACGGGGCTGACTGGATTCGACGTCAGTAACGCTGTTCGAGTTTGCAACCCGAGTTTCTCAGACTCGTAAAACGGGGAAAACACAAGAATTGCCGATGAGCAGTTCGCTCTCGCCGCCTGATCTAATCAGATGAGTGAAGAGTCATCGTGAGCAGAAATGTCGCACGGGGCCACTCCACCACAGCCCGGCAACAGAAGTGGGGGATGACGGCAGGAAAGACTGCTGACGGCGAGAAAGACCGCTGACATGTCGGAAAGACGATGCGTGGTAGGCCTTGAGCCTGCAGCCGACCCGTCGGTGTCTCAGCGTCAGAGGCAATGCCGGGAATGGTTGTAGCAAGTTCGTCCACCGGCTGAGGGACGGGGGTTCGATTCCCCCCAGCTCCACTAGAGGGTTTTTGGTTGCGCGTTTGCTTGCGCCACAAGCCAAACCACAAGCCTCTGAGCAGGTGTTTTGTCCGCTGAGATGCTCTGATCACCGCATCCCAAGAACTACGACTCGGGGTCGCGGTGCCGCTGCTGTTCTGCCAAGACTGGCGAGTGAGCGACCTGCTCGACCCGACAATCTGACACAGCAGCGCACATACCAGCAGTGGTGGCTCATCGTGGATGCGGCGGTCAGGCTGAGATTTCACGACTCGATGCGTTGGTCTGTGTGCGCCCTCACCGGGCACCGCGCGAGACTGCGGCAGTGGCCAAGATGAACCGGGACCGAGCACGTGGCGGCGACGATGACTTCGGTGACGTAGGTGAAGAGCCGACTTTTGCGGCCCGTTACCCCGGCATGTGCGCCACCTGCCGGCACACGTTCGCAATCGGGGATCTTGTCGCTTCTGTCGTTGTCGACAAGAAACCCACCTACCACCATGGCGCGTGCCGATACTCGGCGACGGCCTTCCTGTCGCAGCACGTCACCGATCCAGCAATCGATGCTGGCAGCGCCGTCGGCAACGCAACGACGCTGGAAAAGTGCAGGGCGACAACGAAGAAGGGCAAGCCGTGCAACAACGCTCCTCAGAAGGGTGAGCAGTTCTGCGGCCCGCATCTCACATTGCCGGCGTGAGGTGGCAGGTCAGAGAGAGCGTCTCAGATGCCGATCGGCATGCGGACGATCTACGGGTTGGGGCGGAATTCGGGTGCCTCCGCTGAGGGCTTGGTTCAGCAGAATCTTCGGGCGATGTCGAGTGTGAAGGACTCCGTGACACCTCCATCGGTGATCACGACGATGGCGGTCGTGAACTCCAGCGACGGTGGACCATCTCCGCACGCCGGAAGCTCCTGGGCACCGGACAACTCCATCTCGACCATGAGGCGGTCGCACAACGATTCAAAGCAGGTGAGCACACCGCGGCCGGTTGCTCCCAGTGGCGACCATGCGTCCCAGGTGAAGTCCTCGTACCCCGTGTATTCCTCTCCCTCGCCGCAGAACGTGAAGCTCACCGGGCGGCTACTCGTCCACCCATCCTCGCAGCTGGTGACGACGGTGTACTCGGAGGTCGTACCCAGCAGCCTCTGCCATGTCGCGTCGTCCACTCCACCTGTCTCGGCGAGTCCGACGCTGCGCTGAAACTCCGACGCCGCGGCGGCAGACAAGGGTCCGAACACACCGTCGCTGACAATCGGCCCCCCTGGCTGCACCCGCTCCCCAGACAAGGGCTGCGGCTGCCGCTGCAACCCGGCCACGTTGAGCAGAGTTTGCACGAACTCGACATCGACTCCGTCGGGAACAGGCGATGTGGCGACGGGTGTCGATGTGGCGACGGGTGTCGGTGTGATCGGATCGGGTCCGACCTCTACAGCAGGTTCGAGGAAGATCTCCCCGGGTGCGCCAACCGCGACCGTTGTTGCCTCGTCATTGCTGCTGAGCATCCGTGCAACGACCAACCCAGCAATGAAGCTGACAATTAATATTGGAATGGCGAACCCGAGAACAACGGGATACAGCTTGCGGGCCTGCGGCTCTGGATACGTCTGGTCACCGCTTTGGAGGTTTTGCTGCCCCTCCGGAGGCGGATACCACTTTCCATCCGTAGCTTGAAACCAACTTGGACCCTGTGGAGCCTCGCTCATCTTTCGTTGCCTGCAGTCACCGAGAGAGCAATTGTTTGGGCGGCCATAGCGGCCGCGCCGATAAGGCGACAGTCAGTGAACGAAAACATACATAAAACCCCATGGCAATTGTGTGCGAACGGCGCCAACACGTTCGACAGAACGTAACACAAATCGACATCGGATAGACACAACTCTTCGGGTGCGATAGTTGGTCCAGTCCGTCATCCCGAATCCACTTGACCAGCTTGACCAGCTTGACCAGCTTGACCAGCTTGACCAGCTTGACCAGCTTGACCAGCTTGACCAGCTTGACCAGCTTGACCAGCTTGACCAGCTTGTTGACAGCCTCGATCGCATAGATCGACCGCACCAGTTCCTTCGCGTGCCACACAGCGCGGACTTCGCGGTTCGGATCGCTTGCCTCAAGCAGTCCGACCAGCTACAAGTTGACTGTGTCGTCGAGACGTTCGTCTCGTGCTGTGTCGACGATGCAGTCAAGGACGTCTGACCCGTCAGCGATTGCCTCGCGCCGCTCCCACGACCAGCATGTCGAGGTGCTCTGCGGTGTGCGTGTTCACGCAACGGCGAGCTTGTCGTTGAGGCTGCCATCAACGCCGAAAAGCGCCTCGCGACTCCGTTCGAGCAGCTCGGTCGTGTCGTGGTCATTCGGGTGAAAGTCGGGCCGATTATAGTCGCGCAGGTCGCGCCAGACGGAGCGACGGAACAGCGGCGCTTTGGCCATGGCCCGAAGGCTGCGCACAACGGTGACCGGGTTGTATGCCGCGCGGTCACGCATCATCGACATGACAACACGGATCATCGTTGAGCTGATGAAGCCGTAGGTGATCTTGTTCATGACCTTTCTGCGGACCTTTTCGCTCCCTCCGACCGCGCGGTAGACGTCGAACGCCACCGCCTTGTGTTCCGTCTCTTCGAGGGCGTGCCACAGCATCATGGCGCGGACCTCTTCATGCTCGATCAACGACGACAGGGAATCGCCATCCAGCATCAACTTGCCGATACAGGAAGTGAAGTGCTCGAGCGCCGCTGTGATTGCAAGGTTGACCTCGGGCGTATTTTTGACGTCAGCTCGGGCCAGTCCGTCCTTGACGGATTTGTCAATGCGCTTCATGGGGTATCCGAGCTCATCGAGCCGGTCGTTGAAGACACGATGTTCGCGGCCATGGACCATTTCCTGGCCCATGAACTGGTTGATCTCCTTCTGCAAGATCGGGTCGGTGATCTGATTGCGGTAGTGGCGCACCGAGCGCACGAAAAATTCCTCACCCTCGGGGAACACCGCCGACAGCGCGGCGACGAAGTGGCTGGTGATGAGGTTGTCGCCAGCGAAGTGCTTTGGGAGGTCAGCCAGGGACCCTTCGAAGGACATCTTGCGAACGGTGATGGCTGGCTTTTCTGTCGATACCATGCCATCATAATGAACGATATGAACACATTAGTCAAACGTTCATTTCATTGCGGTGTCACACCCCGATCAAATGGCCCTCGTCGCGTAGAGTTTCCATGATGACCGAGTTGGAGCCCTCCACGAAGGGAGGTCGCACGCGCACACAGTTGCTGAACGCTGCGGTCGAGCGCTTTGGCCGCAACGGTTTTCAGGCAACCTCCGTTGCAGATATCAGCCGTGACGTTTCCATCGCGAGGTCGGCCCCATACGTCTACTTCGAGAGCAAGGACGACCTCTTCTATCAAGCGTTGGACCACGATGCCGCCGGCGCGATTGCTGGCTGCCTCTCGGTCGTGTTCGACGAGCGGCAGGCCGGCGACTGGACCGCCGAGCTCTTCGAGACGTTCGTTCGCACGATTAACGATCATCCGCTCGCTCGCCGCGTGCTGGGCGGGCTCGAGCCCGCCGTGACCGCCCGGGCGCTCCAGTCGCCAGCGATCGAGGACCTTCGCGCGGCGGTCACCGAGCGCCTCCACAACGATCAGATTGCCGGGCTGATCCGATGCGACATCGCCGTTGACGAGGTCGGTGGCGCGCTCGTGACGATCATCCTGGCGCTCCTCATGGCCATCATCCAGCTCGGACCTGAGTCGGTCGATGCCATTCGCCCCGACCACCTCTCCGCTCTCGTCCACGCCGCACTCCATCCGCCGGCCAGCTCCTGACTGGGCAGCCAAGGCGGCCGCTCGTCAGTGATCTGCCACCGAACGGCGAAATCACTTTCTTCGTGACCGAACCGCAAGACGACCTCACCGACGTGCTTGCCGGACTGTCGATCGACTTATTCACTGAAGTGGCTGCAGCCCTGTGAACGAACGTCCCTCGGCAATCGCGACGATCACATCGCCCTATTCGCCTGACCGGCTCTAGGCTTTCCACTGTTGTGATCGAGGAAGAAATTGACTACGCCGCACGGCATCGCCGTCGTCGCCGTCAACGAATCGGCGCCGCCCTCGTCGCTGCCGGATTCGCCGCGGCCACGGTGATCCCCTCACTCTCAGCGATCTTCTGAACCGGCGTCCCAGCCCGATCAGGTCGGCTGATGCCGAGGCCAGCGTCCCAAATCAGAGGGCTGGTGCGAACGCGGCGTCGGGCTCGTCATCGCCAGACGGCGTGGCCAACCCCGGATAGAAGATGTCGAAGTCGGCAAGCATCTCGTCGAGCGGGAGGTCGTTGTAGCTCCCCCGCTCGGCCACATATTCCATATGCCGACGGCCGGTTTGATCGAACGGATGCATCAATGCATCGTCTGTTCCGTCGAAGTCGAGCACCTTCACGCCAAATCGGTCGCACAGTTCCATGTTGAATGCCGAGCTGATTTTGAACCACCGGTCACCGAGCAGTAGTTCGCTGTACCCGTGCCAGTAAAACACGTCGGTGCCCATTCGCTCCGAGAGCTTCTCAGTGGTCAGGTGATTGCGGACGTCAGCGAACCCGAGCCGGGCGGGAATACCAGCACGCCGAGCAGCAGCGGTCAGTAACACCGCTTTGGGTACGCACCAGTTCGACGAGGTCCCTGCAATCGAGCTCGCCCGGTAGTCAACGTTGGAGCGGCTGATGTTGTACGGGTCGTAACGGATACCGTCGCGAACGGCCCGGAACAGTGCGACCGCCACTGCGGTGGGGTCACTTGCGGAAACGCCCTCAAGAGCACGATCGACGAATCCGCCCACCTCGGCGCTGTCTGCGTCAATGAACCAAGTAGCTGCAGTCAGCAAACCATCTGTCATCTCCGCATGGTTTCACAGCAAGGTCTCAGACCGAACGTCGGAGGGGCCTGATCGCACAGTCCGGAGCGGCATGCCAGCATCTCAGGCCGTGGGAAGCGGGCCGGGCTCGAGCCGGACACTGAGCATCTCAAACGCCGCCACGAAGCCAATTCGTCGGTACAACCGGTTGGTCGCAGCATTCGAGGACTGTGTGTTCAGCACAACCTGGTCAACCTTCTGACGTGCTGCCTGCTGCGCTGATACAGCTGCCGTAAAGGCTGAAGCATGCCCGCGTCCACGCGCACCGTGCGGCGTGTAGACGAGACCAATGCGCACCACCCCGAATCGGACTGCCGAGATAACGAGTTGGCTGACAACCTCACCCTTGACGCGATACTCGATCAGACGCTTTTCGTTGATTGCCCGCTCCATCTGAGCGACCGACTCATCAAGCGTCCGAACGAGCCCTGTCTCGTTGCCGAACGCATAGCTCCACTCGGCGGCCTGCTCGAGACGATCTTGCTCGCTGACAAACGCCCGGCCCTTGCGCCGCTTCGACGGTTCGTGGAGCTCACCGAGTCGGTACATCCGAAACAACTCCGGCGCCACCACGATGCCGTCACAGCGCTCGGACCATCGGCCAGCAACAGTGGCCACAGCACCCGCTGGTCCACTGATCTGGAGCGGTCCATCGACCGGCAACTCGTTGGCAACGCAAACTGCTGCAGCGAACGCCATCTCAGAGAGCGCGTACGTCCTGCCAACTCGGAGCGCAGCACCCGTCGTGGTGCCTGCGTCTGAAACACGGAGTAACTCGAATTCGACCGCCGGCGAAAGCGCGGCTGTGACCATATTGCTGCCGACCGGGTCAGCCCTGAAAAGATCACCACAACGCTCGAGCGCGGCGTGCGCGTCGGAGATCGCTTCGACTTCAGCCACACACCAGCGTCGCACACCGCGAGAGGTGTGGTGGCATGCAATGATCAAGATCGCATGGCAACACCCAATGACCACCAATTCGCTGCCGACATCGCCACCCAGGCAGGCGAACTTCTCCTCGCCGTCCGAGCGGAATTCGCAGCCGCAGGACGCGACCCGAGTGAACTAAAAGACGAAGGCGATCGCCGGAGCCACGTTCTCTTGATGGAGCTACTGGCCGCTGGCCGACCCAACGATGCGGTCCTGTCGGAAGAGGGCGCTGACGACACGGCCCGGCTCACCGCCGAACGCGTGTGGATCATCGACCCAGTCGACGGCACCCGCGAGTTCAGTGAGCCGCCACGCTCTGACTGGGCCGTTCACGTCGCACTCGTCGAGCAACACACACCGACGGTCGGCGCCGTTGCGCTGCCCGGCCTCGCCACCACATTGCACACCGGACAGCCCCCGACGGTTCCGCCAGCGATCGATGGGCAAGTGCGCATTGTGTGCAGTCGCACTCGACCCGGAGTGGCTGCCGATGTCCTCGTCGACGCACTCGGCGGCGAGCTGGTACGGATGGGATCAGCCGGCGCCAAGTCGATGGCGGTCGTCCGAGGCGAGGCCGACATCTACGCACATACCGGCGGCCAGTACGAGTGGGACTCTTGTGCCCCCGCAGCCGTTGCCGCTGCGGCCGGGCTCCATGCTTCACGACTTGACGGGACGCCGCTTCGCTACAACGCCGAGAACCCGTACCTGCCTGATCTCTTGATCTGCCGACCAGAACTCGCTGAACGGGCCATCGCTGCACTGCGCGGCGTGTGAACGGTCAGACGAACCGGCCAATCAACCAATCAACCAATCAACCGACCGTGCGAACCGTGCGATCCGGCAGCGT
>JBLIKS010000006.1:0-27440 GCA_047635555.1 Candidatus Azotimanducaceae bacterium | reverse complement strand
GGTCGGGTTCACGATGCAGCAGATGTTAGGGCCACGCGCTCGATCAACGCTGCCAATGCGCCAGATCGATGAACGTCACCACGGGCCAGAGCCGCATCACTCAATTGTTTCCGTGCACCACCATCGCTGCGAAGGCGCTCGATCTCGTCACCGAGGCGGCCGAGATTCGATTCGGGCAGAAGCACGGCGGCCTCAACGTCAGTCAGCCAACCAACGTTGTCCGTCTGGTGGTCGTCAGCTGCGTTCGGCCACGGGACGAGAATCGCTGGCGTGCCGGTGACAGCCACCTCGTGCACGGTGCTCGCCCCTCCGCGGCCGATCAACAGATCAGCCGCTGCGTACACCGATGGCATGTCATCCTCATACCCGATCAACCGATGCTGGACACCGGTTGCATCAGCATCGCCAGATCCGACCTGAACGATTGTGTCGATAAAACGTTCGCCGGCGACCTGGCGGACGGACAATCCGCTGTCGTCTGCGTGGTCGACGAGGTACTTCGCGATGGCACCGTTGAGGACGCCCGATCCCTGCGAACCGCCCATGACAGCGACGAAGAAACGGTTGGGTCCCACCCCGAGTCGCTCACGTGCGGCGACTCGTCCCGCCGCGCGATCGACATCAAAGATCGCTTGCCGGACCGGCGCGCCGGTCACTTCGGCGCGCGGGAGTGGGGAATTCTCGAACGCCACCGCACACGCCACGGCATGCCTCGCCGACAGTTGACTGGCACGCCCGGGCGTGCGGTCGTAAGACACCACAACGACAGGAATCTTGAGCCGTCGAGCGGCGAAGACAGACGGCATGCTGGCGTAGCCCCCGACGGAGACGACCACGGCGGGTCGGTCCTGGCGAAACTTTTTGATCGCCTGCCGGGTTGCGGTGATCATCTTCGGGATGAACGCGATGTTTCGACGAGTCAGGCTGCGTTGGAAGCCGACGACATCGTAAAAAACAGCGGGGAACAGCGTGCTCGGCAGCAGCCGAGTCTCCATCCCTCTTTTGCATCCGGCATACAGGATTTCGTCAGCTCTGCGCCCACGATCGACGAGCGCTTCAGCGACAGCGAGAGCCGGCAGCACGTGACCGGCAGTCCCTCCGCCGGTGACGACGGCGAACGGTCCCATGTCAGGATCGGGTCGCTCGTCGAGCGACGCTGAGCAGCAATCCGGCAGCGAACATGCTGACGAACAGCGAGCTGCCACCGGCCGAAAAGAACGGCAGGGTGAGGCCGGTCACTGGCATCACGCCGGTGACGCCGCCGAGATTGATGATCGCCTGGACTCCGAACCAAGCCGAGATACCGCCAGCCAGAAGCATGCCGAATCGGTCGGGAGCCGCGAGGGCAGCTTGAATGCCGAAAGCCACAAGAACAATAAAGCCACCGATGACTGCAGCGGTACCGATCATTCCGAGTTCGTCAGCAATGATCGAGAAGATGAAGTCACTGTGGGCGTACGGGAGGTAGCCGAGCTTGGTCCGGCTGCCACCGATGCCAGAGCCAGTAAGTCCACCGTTGGCGATACTGACCAGCCCTTGGTACACCTGGTACGACTCGAATTCCTTGTGCCCTTCGATGTCCATGAAGGCGGTGAAACGGCTGAGCCGACGGGAGTCCGACACGACGAACCCGATCGCTGCAATGACGGCCGTCAGCGTGAGGCCAGCAAGTGGCTTCATCGGCACTCCCGCGATCCAGGCGACGCTCAACACGATCACGCCGAGCACGATGGCGGATCCGAGGTCGCCCTGGGCAAGGCTCATCAACGCGGCGGCTGCAGCGAGTGCAGCAACGGGATAGAGGGTCTTCCGGCGGTCGCCAAGCTCGCTGGCCCGGGCGGTGAGCAGGCTTGCTGCAGCGATGACGACAACCAGCTTGAGGAACTCGGACGGCTGCACTGAGAGGCCAGCGAACTGGATCCAGGAGCGTGCTCCGTTGACCGGCGTGCCGAGACCTGGGACGAACGGCGCTGCCATTGCCGCAATACCGAGGCCGAGCAGCGGAATGGTCAGCGGCTTCCAGATCGTGTACGGAACCTGCGTCGCAAAGGCCATGCCGATGAGACCGATACCCGCCCACATCGCCTGCTTTGAAAACACTGCATAGGGCGAGTTGCCAATGTTGGCCTGCGTAACTGCTGATGCCGAGAGCACCATGACGAGGCCGAGAACAACGAACACGAGGACCACGCTGGCAATCACGTAATAAGTTCCCGGTGGCGGGCCGAGTTTCCTCTTGGGGCCCGCAGCAGTGCGCATCGACAAAACGAACTTGGCGATTGGACCGAGGTCCTTGACCGGATCAGCCACGACGCCAACCGGGCGGAGCGGTCTCGGCCGCTCCCCTGCGACGCCGTGGGCACGAACGCCCATCGACTTGGTCGTGGCGGCGCGAACGGCAGGCTTGGGAGTCGGAGCCTTGCGGGCAGCAGGCTTAGGAGTCGGGGCCGCCCGTCGAGGCCGACCCCTTGCTGGTGTGCTCAGGGCGGCTGGTGCGTCGGCCGTACGCCGGTCGAGCGTGGCGCGACGACGGTCAGCGACAGTGAGTGTGGATGTCATGCGGAGACTCCCTGTAGTTGCTGTTCGGCGAGTTGAGTGAAGAGCGTGCGGAAAGCCTCGCCACGCACTTCGAAATTGGTGAACTGATCAAGGCTGGCGCACCCCGGTGACAGCAGAACAATGTCGCCCGGGCTTGCCCAGATGGCAGCCCTTTCGACGGCACGCTCGAGCGTGCCGACCGACTCGACTCTGGCGACACTGGCAAAAATGTTGGCGATCGTAGATGCCGTTGTGCCGATCGCGAGCACGCCCGTGCAGCGCCATGCTTCGTCCGCCATCGACGACAGATCGACACCCTTGTCGGCGCCGCCAGCGATGAGGACGATGTTTTCGAACGAGCGGATTGCTGCTGACGCCGCGTGCGGCGTGGTCGCCTTCGAATCATTGAACCAGTCGGCACCATTGTGGCTACCGAGCCGCTCGAGACGATGCGCCGGACCGACGAAGGTCCCGAGCGCTCGTTCGATCGCTTCAACATCTGCGAGGCCGGTTTCAAGTACGAGCGCCGATGCAGCCAGTGCGTTGGTGATGTCGTGCGGCAGTGTCCGGCGCAATGACGTGATCGGAGCGATCGTTCCCAACGGCCCAATGAGGAGGCCAGCTTCGGACCGGTACTCGCCTGCCGTCAACCCAAAGCTCAAGGTGCGGCCCGGCGCTGTAGCGAGGTGGCCCATGACGGCAGCGTCGTTCGCAAGGCCGATGACAACGTCGTCGGGCCGCTGGTTCGCGAAGACCTGCGCCTTGGCTGCCTCATAAGACGCCATCGACGTGTGCCAGTTGAGATGGTCAGGTTGCACGTTCAGCCATACCGCGGCGTCAGCGCGGAACGTCGGCGTAAATGCGAGGCGGAAGCTCGAGCACTCGACCACGAATGCGTCATACATCTCGGTGCCGTCATCGTTGCGTGCGTCGATGGCATCGACAAGCGGGGTGTCGGTGTTGCCGGCGTCGACCGAGCGCACGCCTGCCGCTTCGAGCATTGCGACGGTGAGCTTGGTGGTCGAGGTCTTGCCATCGGTACCAGTGACAGCGAGCATCGGGCGCGGGCCGTTGGGGCGTGCTTGTTCCCACCGGTAGGCCAGCTCGATTTCCGAAACGATGTCGAGCCCGAGGCGCTGCGCTGCGCTGATGATCGGGTGGTGTTCAGCGACACCAGGTGCCGGGCACAGCATGGTGCACCCGTCGAGCAACCGTTCGGCAGATGTTTGTGCGGCGTCGACCAGTTCGACACCGAGTTCGGTCGCGAGCGCGCGCCGGACATCGGTGATCGTGTCATCGGCAACCTTGACTGCAACGCCGTGTCGTAACAGTGCCCGTACGGTCGACTCGCCGGCGACAGCGAGGCCGTAGACCAGTGCAGTCACAAGCCGCCCGCCACCTTGGTGAAGTCAGCAATAAAGATGGCGACAGCAGTGGCGATCGAGATGCCGGAAATCAACCAGAAGCGGATGATGACGGTGGTCTCAGGCCAGCCCAGTAGTTCGAAGTGGTGATGGATTGGCGACATGCGGAACAGGCGCTTGGTCCGTCCCGAGGCCTTAAAGACACCCATCTGGATGGCAACCGAACCCGCCTCCATCACGTTGATGCCGCAGATCAAAATGATCAAGAGATGAGTGTTCGTCGTCAGGGCGAGAAACGCGAGTGCAGAACCGATCGCGAGGGCACCGACGTCGCCCATGAAGATCTTTGCGGGTGCAGCATTCCACCAGAGGAAGCCGAGACAGCCGCCGGCAAAGGCCGCTGCGAAGACACCCATGTCGAGCGGGTTGACGGCGAGGTCATAAACGTCAGGGTTACGGAACAGCCAGTAGCCAATCAGGGCGAATGCGCCAAAGCCCATCAGTGCTGAGCCTGCAGCGAGCCCGTCGAGACCATCGGTGACGTTGACGGCGTTCGTCGTGGCCCAGATAATAATTCCTGCCCACAGCACCCAAACGACGGTGGGAACTTCGATGCCGATCTCCGGTCGTGTCACCGAAATCGTCTGAGAGATGCCCGTGCTGACCACCAGGACCCAGGCCATCGCGAAGCTCATCAGCATCGTGATGTAGTTCTTTTGCTTCCAGAAGATGCCCCGGTTGTGACCCTTGCGGACCTTGATGTAATCGTCAAGGAAGCCCATTGCGGCGAGAAGTAGCACGCCGACCCACACGATCATGGTCTGGTTGGAAAAGGCGAGGTCGCGCACGTGCGCTGCGACCCACCCGATGAATGCTGCACCGACGATGGCGATGCCGCCCATTGTTGGGGTGCCCTGCTTGTGTTGGTGTTCAGGGCCACGATCTTCCTTGCCGAGGATCGGCTGGCCCTGGCCACGTGTCCGGAAGAAGACGATGAGGTAACGGGTGCCGAAGAGCGATACCAACGTCGAGACCGCCGTGGCAATCATGAGAGCGATCATCGAGAACTACTTTCCATGAACGACTGAGCGACTGCTCTGTCGTCGAACTCGACAACAGAGTCGCCGAGATCTTGTGTCTTTTCGTGGCCCTTGCCTGCAATAACGACGATGTCGCCACTCTGGGCCACGTCCAAGGCCTCGCCGATGGCTTGGCGTCGGTCGGGGTTCAACGTGACCCGATCACGGTAGTTGCTCGACACGCCGGCCACGACGTCACCAATGATCTGCATCGGCGCCTCGGACCTTGGGTTGTCTGAGGTCACGATCACCCGATCTGCGCCTGCGGCAGCAGCAGCGCCCATCTCGGCACGTTTGCCCTGATCACGGTCACCACCGCAGCCGAACACGACGATGACGGATGCTGATTCGTCGACCACGGCGCGGGCCGCAGCGATCACTTCAGTCAGCCCGTCCGGCGTGTGGGCGTAGTCGACAATGACGGAGAAACCGCCGTCGATGCCAGTCGGCCAGGCGACTGTCTCGAATCGCCCCGGGATGGCATTGAGTCGCGCCAGTCCACTGATGACGTCATCGATCGGGACACCGAGTTCGGTTGCCGTGACAACGGCGGCAAGCGAGTTGGAGACGTTGAAGGCTCCGCCTATTGCGACATGAATCCGATGTCCGTTCCACTCGTAGCTGGTCGACGTTGCGGTGACTTCCACGTCGACCAGTTCAGAAACCGAATAGACAACGACGCGCATCGATGGCCCATCGTTGCCGGCGATCACATCGGTCAGCAGCTGGCCATGTGTGTCGTCGATGTTGATCACTGCGAGCGGCGCAAAGCGAACGTCGAACAACGATGCTTTGGCTCGGAAATATTCCTCAGGCGTTCCGTGGAGGTCGAGATGGTCGTGTCCGAAGTTGGTGAAGACAACGGCGTCGAAGTGCGTTCCGTCGACGCGATGCAGCGTCAGTGCATGGGAGGACACTTCGAGCACCGCTGTGGAACAGTCATCAGCGACGAACTCGGCGAGACGCTGCTGAAGTTCGGGTGCCTCAGGAGTCGTACGGGGGCCGTTCAGCGTGCCGATCACGCCGACTCGTTGACCGTGTGCCACGAAGATCGATTCGAGCATCAAGCTCGTCGTCGTTTTACCGTTGGTCCCGGTGACACCGATGGTCGTCATGCGGCTACTCGGGTCACCCATGAGCGTTGCCGCGATCGGCCCGAGTCGGAGCCGAGTGTCGTCGACGATCAGTTGTGCTACCCCGTCAACCGTGGCCGCGTCGAGCCGGTGGTCGACGAGCAGCGCTGATGCGCCTGCCTCAACCGCCGCTTCAGCGAAGTCGTGTCCGTCGACGCGTCCACCGCGCAGACACGCGAAGAGCGTTCCGCTGTCGACTGCACGAGAGTCGTGCGTGACGGTCGAGATCTGCGTCGCGGCGTCGCCATGGACCTGCGCGGCTGCTCCACCAAACATGTTGGCGAGCGTCGCGGCCAGCGAGCCGACCGTGTACGGGTCTGTCACTCGGGACATCCCGCGCTACCAGGTGCCGGCTGGATATTCCGCTCATGCAGCAGTGTCGGCACGAGGGCTGCGAAGACCGGCGCAGCGGCGGTGCCACCAAAGCGGTCGCTTGTGCCTGCCGGCGGTTCGTCCACCGAAACAAGAATGGTGATCTGAGGGTTGTCCGCTGGGAAGAACCCAACGAAGCTCGCGTAGTAGATCCGATCGCCCTCTTCGTTGAAGTACGTGCCGTTGTCAGCAGCCTTGAACGCTGTACCGGTCTTGCCGGCAACGGACAGGTCGTCGACTTGCGCCAGCTTGGCGGTACCTTCGCAGACCACTCGCTGCATCATTGCTGTGGTCTCGGCAGCCGCCTGTTTGGACACGACGCGGTGCGTTGCGGTTGCGGGCATCGGCGTCTGCTGACCTTCCGGGCCGACGGTCGCCTTCACGAGTTTCGGTGCGACATAGACGCCGCCGTTGGCAATAACGTTGATCGCAGAGACGAGCTGGAGCGAGGTGCTCGACATGCCCTGACCGTACGCAACCGTCACTCGTTCAGAACCCCACAGGTCGTCGACGTCCTTGAGCAGGCCAGGCGACTCGCCGGGAAAATCGAGTGCCGTTTTGGAACCGAGACCAAAGGCGGTCATGTAGTCGTAGTGCTCGTACCGGCCAAGTTCCTGCTGCACCATGATGGTGCCAATGTTCGACGACTCGGTGAGGATGTCAGAGACGGTCAGCAGCTGGTCGGGGTGCTCGTGGGAGTCCTTGAGAAGGTCGTCGGCGTACTGCTTACGCCATGGCACGGTGAAATCCGTTTCCGGAGTGACGGCGCCGGCATCGAGTGCGCCAGCAATCGTGATGACCTTGGCCACCGAGCCCGGCTCGTAGGCATCAACGGCGGCGAAGTTGCCATTGGTCACGCCGTACTCGCCGGTTTGGTCGTCCCTGCGAACCGAAGCCATACCGAGGATCTCGCCAGATTTCGTTTCGAGGGCAATGACGGTGCCGCCCTTGGCCCCAATGCGTTCGAGCTGTTCAAGGAGTACCTGCTCGGTAGCAAACTGGATTGAACGATCGATGGTCAACACGAGGTCATTGCCGGCGACTGGCGCCTGCGTGATCGATTCAGAACCAGCGATTGTTTGCTGCTTCGGATCGACTTCACGGGTCATCGAGCCACCTGTACCGGTCATCACGTCGTTGTACTGCTTCTCGAGACCGGCAATCCCATCACCGTCGATGTTGGTTCGGCCGAGCACGCTGCGCCCGGTGTCGCCACCCGGCATCTCCCGGCGTGATTCATCGTCGACGTTGACGCCGGCGTGGCCAAGTGCGCGAATGAAGTCACCCGCGTTGGCATCAACCTGTCGCGCGACGTAGACGAAGCCGCGATCCTTGCTCTCGACTTCGCTCAGCAGCAATGCGACCTGCTCATCGCTGAGATCGAGCAGCGTGTCGAGTTCCTGAATAACGACGGCTCCGTTGACGAGTAATTTCGGGTTGATCGAAATGGATGCCGCTGGCACCGACATCGCCAGTTCGTTGCCGTGCCTGTCGAACATCGTGCCACGCTGTGCCGAAAGCGAATATGAGCGAGTCCATTGGTCGGCGCCAGCAGATTGCAGTGAGTCTGCTTCTTTGGTTTGAAGGTAGGCGACGCGCCCGACGATGGCGAGCAGCACCACAGCGATAGCGACGAGGGTGATCCGCAGACGGCGCAGGGGCGAGGCAACTCCGCGCTGCCTTGCTCGTTTCTCGGGCGACGGGGCCGAGACCTTGGGGCGGTTCGCTTCGACGGCACGCGCTGCGGAGCGCTTGTTAGATGGGGCCGCCCTGCGCTTCGCCGGAGCGACATGCGAACGGCCAGCAGCACCGCGGATCGACGTCGCAGTACCGCGCACCGGAGTCTGCGACGAGGATCGGCGCGGCGGTTCGGCGCGGCGCGCCTTTGTCGAGCTTGCCGTTCGACTCGAACTCTTGCTGGGTGTCGAACGCTGGGCGGTGGTGCGTGCGGAACGACTGGCCGCGCGCTCTTGCGGAGCCGCGACGTCATTGCGGCCAGGCTTCCGGCCAGGCGTGCGCGGTGAGTGCGAGCGAGTTGCCATGGTGGTCTCCTAGGGCTGGCCCGCTGAGACGCGCTTGACGTCACTGAACTGTTCGAGTGGGTCGGTGTCGATGATGACCTGCCGTGAGGAGGTGTCAATCACGCCGGCTACTGCGAGCTGGCGTGCGGTTGCCCATTTGTCGAGTTCGACGAACTTGCTGGCGTCTCCGCGGACCATGCCGAGTTCTCCGGCGGCGCGAGCAAGCCGCACCGGCGAGCGCAGTTCGGCGCGTCGGTACCGGAGTTCGTCGAAGCGTTCGCGTTCATCATTGACGGATCGCTCGAGCTGGCCAATTCTTAATTGGCGTTCGGCGAGCTGCGTATGAAACACCGCAGCACCGAGCATGCCAGCGAGTACGACCAAGAGGGCGAAGCCTCCAAGAACAGCAGGCCAGCGCCGACCACGGCTTGCGGCCAGTGTCAGGGCCGGCTTTTTCGACTGTGCGGCACCGGCGGAATTGCGGGTGACTGTCGATTGCTTGCGGAGCGGAGCAGCCATCAGTATCCAAGCCCGCTCGGTGCGTCGGAACCGACGGGAAGGCCGTCCGATTTGCGGACGGCCTCGATGCGCTCGACGACGCGGAGGCGGGCCGATGCTGCTCGACGGTTTGTCGAGCGCTCTTCGTCGGTTGCTCGCTTCGGTACACCGCGCACGAGGCGGACAGTCTGAATTGCACCGCAAACACACGGCAGATCATGCGGGCAGTCGCAGGCGCCGGCAGCAAAGGCGAAACGTTCCTTCACGATGCGGTCTTCGCCAGAGTGGTAGGACAGCACCACGATGCGGCCCCCAGGCACGGTGTGTTCGACGGCCTGATCGAGTGCATCGGGAAGCACATCGAGTTCGCCGTTGACTTCGATCCGGATCGCTTGAAAAGTGCGTTTGGCGGGATGGCCACCGGTGCGTCGGGCCGGCGCCGGGATCGAGCTCGTGACAATTTCAGCCAGTTCTGAAGTTGTGGTGATCGGCCGTGCCGCGACGATCGCTCGCGAGATTCGCTTGAAGAATCGCTCGTCTCCGTATTTCTTGATGACGGTGCCGAGTTCGTATTCGCCGTACCCGTTGACAACGTCTGATGCCGACCACTGCTGGTCGCCGTTCATTCGCATGTCGAGTGGACCGTCGTGTCGGTACGAGAAGCCGCGATCGCCGCGGTCGAGCTGCGGCGACGACACGCCAAGGTCGAACAGCGCGCCACTGATCTCAGTGATGTTGTGGTCGGCGAGAGCCTCGGAAAATTCGTTGAACCGGCGGTGGCTTGTGCAGAGGCGGTCGTGCTGTCCGTCGAGTCGAGCCATCGCTGAGGTGAGCGCATCGGCGTCCTGGTCGATGCCAAGGATGTCGAGGTGCGGATGGGTGTTGAGGATGGCTTCGGCGTGGCCGCCGCCCCCGAGCGTCGCGTCGACGAGCGTGCCTGGCGGGATGTCGGCAAAGAGCTTCGTAATCTCAGCGAGCATCACCGGCTGATGGTTGAAGGCTTCAGCTGCACTCATTGCTCTGCTCCGGTGGCGATCGTGTCGCCGGTCAGTTGGTCGGTGCCGTTGGTGCAATGCACGTCGTAGGCGGCGGGTTCCCAGATTTCAATGTGATCGAGGTCGCCGAGGACGATGACCGCCGACTGCGGCGCAATGCCCGCGTAACTGCGTAATTCTTGCGAGATCGTCACACGACCCTGCTTGTCGATCGATGCTTCGCTCGCCGATGCGGCGAATGCACGCTGGCGGTCACGGCTGGCCTCGCCGCGCTTCACGCGAGCGATCAGGTCAGTGGCTTCGTCGTTGAAGGCATCGACGCTGCGGATACTGACGCAGCCATCTTCGCCGGAAAACAAGTAGCAGAGATCGCCAAGCGGATGCCGAAAGGTCGGTGGCAGTGCCACCCGTCCCCGCTCGTCGAGCTGTCGCTCGTGCATCCCGACAAACACCGGCTGCGTCTCGTTCCTGCTGCTCTCCCCCGGAATGGGCCTGTTCACGCTGGAGAACGAGGGAGTTTTCCCCAGCAATCCCCATTATTACCCCATTGGCCCCCTCAGTCAACCATCTCTCCCCATTTACCGCCTTTTCCTGGGTGAGCCTGGTTCACACTGGGTCAGGCACAGTGTGACCAGCCGCGCACTCGAATCGCAGCCGAGTAACCCCAGCAAACAACACCCGGACAGCACAACAACTGACAGCGACGCAGGACGAAGTCCCTCTTGGAGCGCTCAAGAAGAACAGAGGTGGTGCAAGATGTCGTCCGAAATCTGCGTCGGCAACGTCGCAATCGGCGAGAGCGCCGCCGGGTCAATGCCGTCGAGCGCTGGAAACAGACCAACCAGAGCCGCCGAATCGACCTTGTGATACCAGCAGCACTGCAGGCGCAGGGCGGCCCGAGTGCGGCGCTGACTGATGCCGAGGAGCTTTCGACCGTCGAGGAGCACTTCACCCGGACCAATGCCATCGAAGCAAACCAAGGCCGACCATTCTGTGCGAACCATCGTGTTGTCGTTGACGGTCAGCACTTGGGTCACGCTGGCCGCATGGCAGGCTGCAGCGAACCGCTCGCCCAGCCACACCATCGGTGCGTGGACATCCTGTGCCCAGCCAGGAGCACCGCTGGGGATGATTACGTCGAACCAGGTGACCTCGCAAGGAGTGAGGAGGACCGCGCCGCCGCCGCTCCGTCGCCGCACGATGTCGATACCGCGCCGTGCGCATTCGTCAACGTCGATCATTGATGGGTCACGCTGAGTCGAGCCGAGCACAAGTGCCGGGCCAGCGACATGGTTCACCCAGATTTGGGCAGTCGGATCGTCGGGAATGGCACGGGCGTGAAAGCGAGCTGCCGACTCGCGGAAGTCGAGCCGCTCAAACATGGACTGAGTATGCCGCTCAGGAAGCAACCGACAGGTACGGCCGCCAAGTGTCGGGCATCGAGCTCACCGACACGACGATCCACGACGTCGAGCGGGGTACTCGACACGGTCGAACGAGCTCCATTCCCGCCTCCTCAGGCGTGCGATCACGTTTGGTGCGGTTGCACGGAGTGCACGCGGCTGCGACGTTCTCCCAGGTGTGCGGGCCGCCCCTGGAGCGAGGGAAGACGTGGTCGATCGAGTCGGCGTGGCCTCCGCAGTATTGGCAACGGTGTTCATCCCGGACGAAAATTCCGCGGCGTGACATCGACGATCGCCTGACATACGGCACCTTCACCATGTAGCGCAGGCGGATGACCGACGGCTGAGCGATGTTGAGCGACTCAGAGCGCAAGACAGTGCCATCATCTTCGAGCATCTCGGCCTTCTGAGCAAGCACAAGGCACGTTGCGCGCCGTGACGACACGACAGACAGCGGCTCATAACTGGCATTGAGAACGAGAGCGCTGTGCATCGGCGGAACCTAACGAAGGAGCCCGTCATCGACCGCAAGAGTTATTCGCCGGATCAGCGCCGTGGCGTTCATTGCGGCCGATCCCATTGACGACACCATTGCAGGTATTTCACCACATCACCTGGCTCAGGTCGATGTGTGGTGTCGCCGTACTGGGTGATCAGTCGGAATTCGAGGTACTCCCCCGACGGCACCGGCATGAAGGGCTTGCGTTTCCACCAGCCAGGGGGCGCGGTTCGCTGCGCCTGACGAAGCGCTGTCAGCCAAAGTTCCGGGTGCCGGACGACCGACAGCGCAGCGCGGATCACTTCGTCGGGGCTGGCGGCCTGGGCTCTTTGGGGAGCCCCAAGATCATCTCGCCGATGATATTGCGCTGGATCTGCGACGATCCAGCGTAGATCGTGCCGGCGCGGGCGTTGAGGAACGTGCCGATCCACGACGACGGGTCATTCAGCGCACCGGAGTCGTCGGAGCCGAACGAGGATGGCGGCTTGCGGCCTTCCCAATGCAAGGCGTCGGCACCCAGAATATCCATGGCCAGTTCGGTAACAACCCTGTGGTATTCGCTCCACTGGAGCTTGCCGATTGCGGCGTCGGGGCCAGGGTGGTGGCCAGCAAGGAACTGCGTGAGTACGCGCTGGCCGAGGAAGCCCATGATCTGGACCTTCGAGTAGCACCATGCGAGCTTTTGACGAATGACCGGATCGTTCGCGACGCCACGATCTTGAGCCATCTTGAGCAGTCGGGCGAACTCACCTTTGAAGCGGATCGGGCCGGTTGCTGCTGCTTCGCCACGTTCGTAGCCGAGTAGCGACATCGCCACTGCCCAACCGTTGTTGACGCCACCGATCACGTTGTCCTTCGGGACACGTGCGTCGGTGTAGAAGACCTCGTTGAACTCGCTATCGCCCGAGATCATTTTGATCGGGCGAACTTCGATACCTGGCTGGTCCATCGGGACGAGCAGGAACGAGATGCCCTTATGCTTCGGCGAATCGGGGTCGGTCCGGGCGAGCGTGAAAATGTGGTCAGCAAGATGACCGGCGGAGGTCCAGATTTTCTGGCCGTTGAGAATCCACTCGTCTCCATCGAGTTCGGCACGAAGGCCGACATTGCCGAGGTCAGAACCGGCGTCCGGCTCGGAGTAGCCCTGACACCAGGTGTCGTCGCCCTTCAAGAGACGCGGAAGATAGTGCGCCTTCTGTTCGTCGGTACCCCACACGAGGATGGTGTTGCCAAGCATTTGAATGCTGAATGCGTCGTTCGGGCCGCCGGTCGGCACACCTGCCTTCGCGAACTCTTCGGCCAGGATGACCTGCTCTGTCGAAGACAGACCGGCGCCGCCGAACTCCTTCGGCCAGCCCGGCGCGAGATAGTTCGCCTCGTACAGCGTGTTGCGCCATTCACCGACGAATGTTTCCAGCGTCTCACCTTCGAGCCGGCCAATGCCCTCCCAGTTGGAAGGGAGCTTCTCGGCGAGGAAGGCCTGCACCTTTTCTCGGTAGGCCTCGGCGTCTGCGGAATAAGTCGGGTCCATGGCAACCATGTTAATCGGTGTCGGTTACCGAGCGGTAGCCGAGCGTCAACTCCGTTCAGCTGTTCCGTTCAGCTGTTCCGTTCAGCGCGCGGGCCAACAATCGGTTCACAACCGGGGCAGCGGTCAACGCTGCGCGAGCGAGGCGGCCGCCACCAGCGGCCAGATCCGTTCGTGCGGCTCAATGATCTGCAAGCCGTTCAGCGACTTCAGTCGGGACCGAACAGCGAGTTCACGGTGAAACGCTTCGAACATCGGGTCGCCGAGCGCGTCGATCACGTTGCCCGAGACAAAGACGGTGCTGACGTCGAGCGTCGCGCACATCGAGGCCACGGCGCGCGCAAGCATGATCCCTGTGCGCTCCACCATGGGTTGGGTGGCTCGGCCGAGCGGCCGGTTGAACTCAGCTTGGAGCGCGGTCGACGACACGTACGCCTCGAGGCATCCGAGGGCGCCGCAGCGACATTGCTTGCCACCAGGTTCGACGTTGACATGGGCAATCGATGCCGCATTACCGTGCGCACCGGACAGGCGGACCCCGTCGATCACGCAACCCGACTCGGCGGTGGTGTCGATCCGAACGCTGAGGTAGCTCGACACTCCTCGGGCTTCACCGATCCAGCGCTCGGCCTCGGTGGCTGCGCCGCCTGCCGAGTCGAGTTCGACCTCGAGGCCAGTGAGGCGTTCGAGATGTTCACGTAGCGCGAAGTTGGTCCATGCCGGGACCAGCGGCGGCGAGACCGTTCCGGCACGGGTGTCGACCGGGCCAACGCAACTCACTCCGACAGCGCGTGGCCGAGGTAGCCCAGGCGGCGCCGCAGCGATAATCCGGCGGATGAGCTGTTCGAGCGTGCGCCACACGTCACGAGTCGGCGTCGTGACACGGTCGCGGAGCAACAGCTCGCCCTTGGCATCAACCAGCCCTGCGGCAAGACGGCTCGGCTCGATCGCCACTGCCAGCACATGATCGATCGCACGGCCGCCCGACACCCTCTCGTTATCGCTCACGGCATCGCTCACGGCATCGGCATCGCCGTCGGTTTGGCCTGCGGGGAAACTCATCGATAACGAACGTAGCGCCGACTACTCCCCGGCACCGTTTGCATCTACCCTTTCGTTCGTGACGATCGACGTTGACGCAGACGGAACGCCAGCACACGAATCGAGCAGGGGGTTCAGCCCCGATACCGCCGAGCCGTCGCGTCAGATCTTCAATCAGCGTCCCGACGCGGCGCCGAATGCCCCGAGCCGCGGCTTCGCCGGTTTGTTCGATGCGATCGTCTCGAACATCGAGCAAGTCATCCACGGCAAGACTGAGGCCGTCGAGCTGGCCATCATGTGCATGCTCGCCGAGGGCCACCTGCTGATCGAGGACGTACCCGGTGTCGGTAAGACCAGCCTGGCAAAGGCCTTGTCGGCATCCGTCGAATGCACATGGAAGCGCGTGCAGTTCACACCCGACCTGCTTCCAACCGATCTTGTCGGCGTGAGCGTCTACCAGCGTTCGACAGAGTCGTTCCGCTTTGAGCCCGGCCCCATGTTCGCCAACATCGTGCTCGCCGACGAGATCAACCGTGCGTCGCCCAAAACGCAGTCGGCACTCCTCGAAGCGATGGAGGAACGCCAGGTCACCGTCGATGGCAAGAGCCGTCCCCTCGCTCCCCCGTTCATGGTGATCGCCACGCAGAACCCAGTCGATCAAGAGGGCACCTATCGCCTTCCCGAGAGCCAGCTCGACCGCTTCCTGCTCCGCCTATCGGTCGGATATCCGGGTCGCGACGCCGAAATCCAAATGCTCAACGATCAAGGATCAGCCCACAAGCTCCGCACCCTGAGCCCGGTCGTGTCCGCCGCCGAGATCCTCGAGATGATCGACGCTGTTCGCAGTGTGCATGTGGCCGGGGCACTGAAGTCTTACCTCGTCGACATTGCCGAGGCCAGCCGCCGCCACCCCGGTATCGAACTCGGTCTGTCTCCTCGGGCAACGCTCCAGCTCGCAGCGGCAACACGCGCACATGCCGCAGCGCGCGGCCGTAACTACGCAACGCCTGACGATGTGAAGGCTGTTGGCATCGCCACGCTGGCCCACCGCATTATGGTGCGCACCGACCGAGGCGCACACCTCTCACCCGAAGACGCTGTACGCGAAGTGTTCGAAACCGTCCCGGTACCGATTGCCCGCTGAGGCCCATCGTGGATCGATTCGAGCTCCCCGCCGCCAAACCAAGTCTGACAACGTTCGTTGCCTCGACGTGTTGACACGACAGGGAACGAGCAGCCTCGTGGCCGGCATAATCGCGCTGGTTGTCGGTCGCGTCTTCGGCGTGGTCGAGTTGTTCATCATCGGCGCGGCCTTCATTGCTGCCGTGGTGCTCGCGGTCGTGTTCGTACGTGTCCGCCGACCGAACATCTCAGCATCGCGATGGGTGCATCCAACCGTGCTCGTTGCCGGCGACACTGGACGTGTCGACCTTCGGCTCGAACACCACGGCAGCGTCCGTTCGACTGGCTTCGAGCTTGCCGAGCGAGTCAGCCGGGCGAACGTGACCGATCACGTCGCCCGCCTCTCGATTGCACCGTTGCCGCGCGGCACGCGCTCGTCTGCCGGTTACCAACTCCCGACCACTACCCGAGGGCTCGTCCGGCTCGGGCCGCTTGTTGTCGAAACTCGTGATCCACTCGGCATCGCTCGTTCAACCAGGACGATTGCCGACATCGACACCGTCACGGTTGCACCGAAGACGTTTCTGCTCGACATGCCCGTGCTGGGACAGGGCGCGCTCGGGCGACAGCTCGTGGTTCAGGCACGTCGCCTCGGTCCGGGTGAGTTCCACGGCCTGCGAACCTACGTCGATGGTGACGAGCCACGTTCGATCGACTGGAAGGCCTCGGCCCGATCAGAAGATCTGCTGGTCAAGGAGTACACGGTCGAAGGTGTGCGGCGCTGCACGGTCGTCTTTGATGCCGACCCGTCGTCGTATCTCGAAAGCGCAGGATTTGAGCGTGGTATCACCGCTGCCGCCAGCCTCGTACACAGCGCTGAACAAGCGGGCCTGACAACACGTTTCGTCACCGCCGGCGGCATCGACCTCCGGGGGCCCGAGACCGGTGCCAACACGTTACGCGTGCTGGCACGGATCGAACCCGACGGGTCAGAGCTCGGCCTCCTCGACCGAGATCCTGGGGAAGGGCTCGGCCTGATGATCCTCGTGACCGGTTCACACCGCAGCGGAGGATGGCGCGCAATCCAAGCCATCGTCGATCCCACGCTCGCCGTCATCGGGGTGACGACCGACGAACGATCCAAAGCAAACATCGGCGTGTCTTGTCGCACCGAGGACGAATTCGTCGACTCATGGCGAGCATTGAACGGTCCGTCGCCGACGCGTGCCGTCGGAGCGCCTGGCGGAGTTCGCCGATGACCAACACCGCCGTCCGCTCACCCGACTCGCTGCGAGATAGCCCCTCAACATCGGGGTCGCAGCACTCGGCTGGGCTGGGCCGAACTCAGCCTGCGCATGAGCCACTGATCGACCCGCAGGTCTCCAGTGAGCTGATCGCCACGATCGCAATGGCGTTGTTCTCGATCGCTGTCGCCGCCGGCTTCGCCCGCGTCTTCGGAGGCTGGCAGTTTCTTGACGGTTTCATCGCGATGGCAGTGATCGGGCATGGCCTCAGTTTCGTCCTTCGACGGTTGCGCGTGCCCGGCCTCCTCGCCGTGCCGATCCTTGCTGCTGCGATGGTCTGGCTGATCGCTTTCGTTTACTACCGCGATTCGATGACCATGCTGCTGCCGAACGGCGACACCCTCGAGTTGTTCCAGCTTGAAATCAAACGGGTCCGAGAAGAGTTCCCGACGGCGGTCGCCCCGGTTATCTACGGCGGGGGCTGGGACGTCTTGGCTGCAATCGGCATGGCCCTGACCATCGTGTTGGGCGACACATTCGCGTTCCGTGCGTTCGCTCGTGCCGAGGCACTCGTCCCCGGAGGCGTGCTCTTCGTATTCGTCGCTGCGCTCGGCTCGGACCGCGAACGGGTGGCGTTAACTGCCGGGCTCATCGCTGCTGGTGTGGCTGCAACGGTGACGTTGCGTGCGCACCATGCTCCAGAGCGTCGCACTGTCATCGGCACGCGTCGTTCACCGGCGCGAGTGATCGTTCCTGCCGCGATCGGCACAGCGCTCGTCGTTGCGTTGGCTGCGTCAAGTATCGGCCCGCGTCTGCCCGGTGCCGACGCCGCTCCCATCTACGAGACCCGTGGTGGCAACGGTGGCAGCGTCACCAATGTCGTGAGCCCGCTCGTCGACATCCGCTCGCGACTCACCAACCGATCCGATGCCGAACTGTTCACCGTCAAGGCCGACTTCGAGTCGTACTGGCGGCTTTCGGCGCTCCCCCGCTTCGACGGCACCACCTGGGGCCTCCCTGAGCGCTCGCTCTCACGAGTCGACGGCGAGCTGTCTCCTGCCCGCGACGGTGCCACCGAGTTACGCCAGGAGATCACCATCACATCGCTCGGCGCCAAGTTCGTCCCGGCCGCAGCCGACCCGCGCTCTGCATCGCCACAAGACGGGCTGCGTTTCAACGCCGACTCTTCGACGTTGCTGAAAACGGATGGCGACCTTGCCGCCGGCGACCAGTTCGAGATCGTGTCTGCGTCACCGCAGTTCCTTGTCGAGGACTTGCAAGCCGCCACATCGACGGACGCCGGCGACCCGATCTATCTCGAACTTCCGAACGGATTTCCTTCGTCGATTGGCGATATTGCACGTTCCGTGACCGCTGACGCCACAACGCCGTACGAAACTGCGTTGACCTTGCAGAACTGGTTCCGCAGCGAGTTCGATTACAGCCTCGAAGTGCAAGCCGGCCACAGCAACACTGCAATCGAAGGCTTCCTCCGTGACCGCGTCGGCTACTGCGAGCAATTCGCCGGTTCGTACGCCGCCATGCTGCGGACGCTCGGCATCCCCGCTCGCGTGGCGGTTGGCTTCACCCCTGGCAACTTCGATGGCGATGTCTATTCGGTGCTCGGCAAGAACGCTCACGCCTGGCCAGAGGTTTGGTTCGACGGGCTCGGCTGGGTCCCCTTCGAGCCCACGCCAGGGCGCGGGTCACCTGGTGCAGAGAACTACACAAACGTCGCACCGCAGCAGGACTCGACCGGTATCGACCCGAACGGTGCCGAAGCAGACCCCGCACCGTCGGCCAACAACGACCAGGTAATCGCCCCGCCGACAACCAGTGCTCCGCTCGGCGACCCGGCAGTCCCAGCGGGGGTCGATCAGACTCCGACCCCTGAAGAAACCGGCGGCCCACTCGCCGATCCGACTTCGACAGCAAGCGAAGACACAGCATCGGTTCCATGGCGTTCACTCGTTGTCGTTGCGCTGATCGGGCTTCTCTTCGCACTTCCCGCGCTGATCCGCCGCTGGCGTCGACGGCGGCAGCCTGCCGATGTGGCTGCTGCCGTGGCCGGGCTCTGGCGCCAGTCGGTTGCCGATGTGGGTGAAGTTGGTTTGCGCCCGCGGGCATCGCTCACGCCATCCGAAACTGCTGCTGCTGCCGCTACTGCGTTTCCTGTGGTGGCACGGCCATTCGCATCGCTCGCTGCAGCAATGACCGAGGTGTCTTACGCCCCCGATGATGGCAGCACTTCAGGCGGGCACGACGCACGCCGCTTGGCAGAGTGCCGGCAGTGGAGCCGTCAGATCGAGCGTGCCGTTAACGATTCGATCTCGCCGACCGCAAAGTTTCGTCGGCACTTCACTCGGCTGGGCTGAACACGCACGACGGCTTCAGTAGAGCCTTGAACAGTCGTTCGCCGCAGGGCGCTGCGACGCTCCACGGGGCGCAGATGAGGGCAGATCTTAGGATTCGTCGACGTCGTGGGGTTCGGGACGGCGGACGTTGCCACTGAGCCATGCCGAAATCGGAAGCTGACCGAGCCGGTCGCGGCCAAGGACACGCAGTTCGGACTCAAGCATCGTTGCCATCACAAGTACGAGAACAAATCCAGCAAACGCAACAACGAAGTTGACGGCGAGACCACCAATGGTAATTGCCAGCCCGACAACGAGACCCAGCCCGATGAGCGCGGAGCGTCGCCGTGACAGGCGGTACCCCTTTTGCGCAAACGTGGGGTCTTGTTCTAGTTCTTCTTCGATCTGACGAAGAATGCGCTGTTCATTTTCGGAGAGCGGCACTGAGTAATCATCGCACGCAAAGGTGCAAAGCTCAACGCGGTGGAGGAAATCGGTTGAGGAAATTTTCCACAAGCACCACGGAGACTGACTGAGGCGAGGATGGAGACTCGTCAACATCAGAAGATGATCACTCTTCATCGGGCCCCCATTGCTGTCCTCCACGCTGCACATTCCGCACCTTGCCGCCCTTGACGGCACTGGCCGGGCCGATTGCGTTCGCCCCAAACCGATCTCGAATCACATCCATTGCTGCGTCGGCCGCCCCGTGTACCGGGGCTCCGTCAGCCGCCTCGTCGAGCGTGAGTTGATGAAACACGGGGCCGAGGTTCGACCCTGACACTCCGACGAGCCGGACGCCCGGCGACGGGTCAAGCGTGTCCATGATCGGCCCCAACATCGCCACGATGTCTTCGGCACTGTCGATCGCCTCAGAGCCGGTGGTCGATCTCGTGATCGTCGTAAACCCGTCGTCAAATCGGACCTTGAGCGTCATTGTCCGAGCGCCCACGCCGGCTTTGCGCAGCCGGCTGGCCACGGCGTCAGCAAGGCGCACGAGATGTGTCCGCATTTCCGAAGGTGCGTGTGTGTTCGATGCGAACGTCTCTTCGTGACCGATCGACTTCGCATCGCGATCGGGTTCGACCGGACGGTCGTCTGCGCCGACGGCCAGGGCAAGGAGATGCGTGGCCTGGTTCTGACCGAGTGCAGCACCGAGCGCACGCCGGTCGACCAAGTGCAGATCCGACACGATGGTGACGCCGAGGCGATGCAGCTTGTCGAGGGTCGCTGGCCCGACGCCCCACAGCCGTTGCACCTTGAGCGGGTCGAGGAATGCCTGCTCGGTACCCGGCTCGACGACTTTGACACCGAGGCCGGGTTCGATCCGGTCTGGCCGAACGATCGGCTTGGCCTCGACCGATGCGAGCTTGGCCAAAAACTTGTTGGTCGCCACACCAATACAGCAACCCAACTCGAGTTCGTCGCGGACAGCCTGCCGAATCTGGTCAGCGATCTCGGCACCGGTCCCGAAGAGTCGACGTGAGCCGGTCACGTCGAGGAAGGCTTCGTCGAGCGACAGTGGTTCCACGAGCGGAGTGAACCGCTCGAAGATCTCGCGGACCTCGGCGCTGACCTTGCCGTACAACTCGTGGTCGCCCGGCAGAAAGACTGCGTGCGGGCACCGCCGCTTGGCAATCGACGAGGGGAGTGCCGAATGCACACCGAACCGGCGGGCCTCGTACGACGCAGCAGCAACGACTCCCCGGTTTCCGGTTCCACCAACGACCACCGGTTGACCCATCAGTTCCGGACGTCGACGCAGCTCGACCGACACGAAGAACGCGTCCATGTCGGCATGCAGAATCGTGCGAGCCTGCTCTCGAGTCATGCCGAAAGCTATACGCAAGCTGGCTACAACCACGAGACCACCGTCCAGCCCGTGCCGAATCGTCATCGATCAGCACGAACCACGGATTTCTCCGAGACAGTCAGGCCTCGGTAACAAACGAAACGATGTCAACCCAAAACGACCGCCTCGTGGCATCGTTCGACCGAGCAGTGGACTCGGACGGCGCTACCACCAGTGGTGGCCATCATGAGGATCTACCGGAGCGCCAACTCCAAACTCGGAGCGGACGTCACTGAGCAAAAGCGGCGCGAGCGCAAAATGATCGACAAGTGAAAAATCTTTCCGACATTGGCTCCCCCGGCGCAGTTCCTGGCCAAGGAGCTGAGCGGCAGGTGGGTCGAGGAGAAGACCTGTTTCGCCGCTGCTGAGGTGCGGGGGAAGAGCGAAGCCAGCCTCGTGGGCAACCAACGAGGCCAGAAATGCCGCACGGTTAATGCGGTTGTTGTTCATTGCAAACTGGAAAGCACTGAGGGCAATTTCGGCCGCAGGCGTTGTCGACAATCCAGCGATCGTGTGAGTCATGTCGTGGGCAACGAAAAAATGGTTATTCAGAGAGAGGTCAATGCCAGGCAAACTCAGACCGAAACGTTCGTAAAAAGAGAGGTAGGCGCGCCCCAGCGTGCCCGGACCGTATTCCGAGAAAGCGCCAAGTTTTTCTGCAAGTTGGGTCTCGGGGTGCAGAGCGTCGACCTTCGTCTCCGACAAACTCGGTTCGGACCGATCGCGCATGTCGATGGCGAGGAAGCGTTGGTAGTCCTCCGCAGCGGCCTCCACCCCACTGCAAATGAGATCCCGGAAGATTTCGAGATCGTCACCATCGACCTCGAGAGCGTCCGCGTACTCCTGCACAGCAGCTACCTGGGCCAGTGACTGCGGGTGCCGACAGGTTTCAAGGGCAAGGTGAAGTTCGTGGAACATTGTCCGCGTGTTCTCGTCAGTCAGAATGTTCGCGAGTTCGCGAGCACCTACATGCGGTACTGACCCCACATCAAGATCGGGTCGCTCCCACAGGTGACTGACGATGGCTTTGAGCACCAACAACTGCTCGGTTGTTGGCCCCCCATCGACGTCGATACCGCAGAGCAATCCGCCTGTCACACTGTCAACAAGCACCGGATCAAGCTTCAACATCCGATCACGATAGTTGCTGCCACCATCGGATTCTTCCCAGCCAGACACGATCGAGCTGAAACCAGCATCGAGGCGATGAACTGCATGTTGGGCACTCTGTCTGAGTTTGTGCCGTTCTGATCTGTCTGTCAATCGGCAGGCCCCTCGTACCTTGAAAAATCTATATCGGCGGCTGCGTCAACGTGCTCGTCGTCGACGATTGGGTGCAGTTCATCAATCCAAATGTTGGAGTGAGTCGCCTGCGTGGTCAGCTGACGGACATGTCCGCCCGATGAGCAGTCAGTGCTGATTGCGTGGAGATGAAGGCCCGGGATTGTGCGGCCGTCGGTGTGGTTTGGAAACCGAAAGCCAACCATGCTCCCGTGCCAACGTTCGAAACGAAATCGGGTCTCAACATCGATCACTTCGCCAAGCGAAGCCCCCTCATGATCGGGTGGGGCGACAGTGCGAACCAGTACATCGGAAAACTCCCCGATGATCTCAACCGCGCAGACGACCTGTTCGGGATCAGTATGCGTCCGCTCAAGGTAGGCGTCGATTGCTGCGACTATGCCGTCGACGTCAGATCCGTTCGGAACATTGAGGGCATGACGGCGGCCACCATGTGCAGCGATACCGAAAGCGATCGTCTCGTCAGGACCGACCCTGATTGGTGTGCCGTCGACAGGAACCCGCCAGGTTTGACCCTTCAGGCTCACAATCTCGCCGTCAAGATCGTGCATCACGCCGATCCCCAGGCGGCTGTTCCCAAATTCAGCTCCAGCCGTCGTCCGGGCGCTGAAGTCGCCCCCAAACAGACGGCCTGCCGAAGCTGTCTGGTCAACCTCGCCGTGTCGGGTACGCCGATAAATCGATTGCCTCAGTGTGGACAGAACAGGATCGAACATTTTCGAAATCATATGTCCCTCACCGCTGCTCTCTCCGAGGCCTCACGCCATTCCAACGTGCGATGTGTACGCCGAGTTCAAGACCCGTCCATCAACCCGTCCATCAACCCGTCCATCAACCCGTCCATCAACCCGTCCATCAAGCGTTGCCGCTATCTCAGTAGCCTGCACCTCAATGGACGACAAATTTCGGCCCCTGTCGGCGCTTCCCACTGTTGGAGTGCGTATCGGCGCCTTCGTCGCCATCTGTCTCAGCGGCTTAGCCGGCGGGCTGATCGGGTACTCCTTGATCAGTCTGCAGTGCGAAGGAGATTGCGGTGTGCCGCTCGGCATCGGCATTCTGATCGGCGCTGTCGTGACCGCGGGCGGCATGGCCATTGTGGCCGTGCTCGTGATGCGGGCCCTCGGCGAATGGCGCGAGGTCGAAGACCGCACCGGTGCCGGCCACGCACCCAACTGACATGACTGACACAACTCACTCTGGGGCAGACCTCCGCTTCCTTGCCGAGCGGCTCGCCCGAACCGCCGGGGCCATGGCGCTCGCTGGCCGGCGCAGCCTGCCGGTTGGTCAACCACCTGCTCACGACACGAAGTCGAGCGAAACCGATCCCGTCACCGAGTTCGATCGCGCCGCCGAGCAGTACATCGTCGGTGAGTTGCGTCGACTTCGGCCAGACGATGCAATCGTTGGCGAGGAAGGGGCGAACGATTCGGGAACATCGGGCATCGAATGGCACATCGATCCGATCGACGGCACAGCCAACTTTCTGTACGACCTTCCTGCGTGGTGCACGTCTGTGGGAGCGGTCGACTCGGACGGTTCGCTGGCAGGCGCGGTGTACGCACCGGTCACCGACGAGATGTTCTCTGCCTGCCGAGGTGGCGGCGCCACGCGCAACGGCATCAAGATCAAGGCGAGTTCAGCGACTGACATCGCCCTGTCGATGGTCGGCACCGGGTTCAGCTACCTCCCTGAACGACGGCTGCCGCAGGCCCGCCGCATCCGTGAGCTGCTCCCCCAGGTTCGCGACATCCGCCGGTACGGCTCGGCCGCTATCGACCTTGCGTACGTTGCGTGCGGTCGACTTGACGCCTACTTTGAGGAGCACCTCAATTCGTGGGACATGGCCGCAGGCCTCCTGATCGCCACCGAGGCCGGCGCCATCACATCGGATCTTCACGGCGAAGCGCCTGACGAGGGTGGCGTTCTCGCCGCTGCACCCGGCATCCACCAGTCGCTTCTGGCCGCTATTCAGGTTGCTTCGAGCTGACCGTCGATCTGCTTCTGACTGATTTTTTGTCTCTCTCTGCCACCATGCTCGTCACGCAGGGGTGATTTGAGGCATCATGGGGATGTGGGAACACGCATCTTGGCCGTCGAAGACGACGAACGTATTCGCTCGGCTGTCAAACTCGCGCTCGAAGACGAGGGCTGGACCGTTGACGAAGCTGAGAGCGGAGAAGAGGCGATCGAAAAGTTCAACCGTTCGAAACCCGACGTCGTCCTGATCGACATCATGCTTCCGGGCATCGACGGATTCGAGTTGTGCCGCACCCTGCGCCGCACCAGCGACGTTCCTGTCGTCATGGTCACCGCCCGCAACGACACACATGACGTGGTCGCCGGGCTTGAAGCCGGCGCCGACGACTACCTCACGAAACCCTTCGCCCCAAAGGAACTGTCCGCTCGTATCCGCGCACTCCTGCGTCGCATCCGCCCGAGCGCCCCTGGCCATGCCCGGCTCGTGTTCGGCGACCTCGAACTGATTCCCGACGAGGGCAAAGTGCTTCGCAGCGGCGAAGAGGTACACCTCACCAAAACTGAGTTCCGTCTGCTCTGTGAGCTCGCCGAGAGCCCTGGCAAAGTGCTCAGCCGTGAAGCGCTGCTCGACAAGGTGTGGGGCTACGACTACTTCGGTGATGGCCGCTTGGTCGACGTGCACATCCGGCGACTCCGCACAAAGATCGAGGCCGACCCCGCCAATCCACGCCACGTCGTGACCGTGCGCGGGCTCGGCTACCGGCTCCAAACGTGAGCGAAGGCGGCTGGTTCCGTCGCCTGCTCCATCGGTCCCGGCCTGCCGCGCTCGGCCTACGCCGACGCATCCTGCTCACGATCACCCTCGGCGCCATTGCGTTGTCGCTCTTTCTGGCTGTCACCACCTATGGGTTGACCCAGAACAACCTCGTCCGTCAGGCCGAAGACGCCGCCGTGACGACCTCGCTACGAAATGCGCAAGGCGTGTTCCGTGATCTGCGGTCGAATCCGTCCACCGCTCAGCCCGCTGTGGAATCGCTGACCAACATTGGCGTCACCCGCTACCTCATTCGATATCAAGAAGAGTGGATTGGCGGTGTCACTCCGTACGTCGACGCAAACCTGCCTGAGCAGATCGTCGAGCGGGTGGTCGATCGTGGTATTCCGTCTCGCCAAATCGTCGACATCAACGGCGAACTGAACGTCCTTGTCGGCTGGGATGTTCCTGGCGTGGGGTCGTACTTCCAGTTCAGCAGCCTCGAAGAGCAGAAATCGACACTCGACAGTGTCCGGATCGCACTGTTCTTCGCATCGTTGATCTCGACGGGGCTTGGAGTCTTGCTGGGCATTTTCTCCGCGCGCCGCGCCGTTCGGCCGCTGTCGACCGCGGCGCAGGCCGCATCGGCAATTGCTGGCGGCCGGCTGGACACGCGTCTCGAAAGCACGCAGGACCCCGACCTCGGCGTGCTGACCGACTCGTTCAACGACATGGCTGAGGCCCTGCAACTCCGTGTGGAACGTGATGCGCGATTCGCGTCCGACGTCAGCCACGAGCTGCGATCACCCTTGATGACGCTCTCGGCGTCGGTTGAAGTGATGGAGGCTCGCCGTGACGACCTCCCCGAACGTGCCCAATCGGCGCTCGACCTGTTGTCGAGCGACGTTGTTCGGTTCCAAGGTCTGGTCGAAGACCTCCTCGAAATCTCCCGTTTCGACGCTGGTGCGATCCGGCTCCACATGGAAGAGTTGCTCGTCGCCGAGTTTGTCCGCCAGGCGGTCGCTGTCAGTGCTGCACCGAAGCTGCGCCTCGAAGTGTCGGAGCGCTCAGAGATGGCGCTGATTCGCGGCGACAAGCGCCGTCTTGCCCGCGTCGTGGCAAACCTCATTGACAACGCTCTTGCGTACGGGGGCGGCGAACCGCACATCGTGATCAGCGTCGTCGAGCCCGACGACGAACCAATGGCGCACATCACCATTGCGGTCATCGACGACGGTGCTGGCGTGCCCGTCGAGGAGCGTGACTTGATCTTCGAACGATTCGCCCGAGGCGGTGGCGCCGGCCGCCGGACAGGCAGCGAGGGCGCAGGTCTGGGTCTGTCGCTTGTCGACGAGCACCTCAAGATGCACGGCGGTCGGGTCTGGGTCGAAGACCGGCTTGACGGCCAGTCGGGTGCTCGATTCGTGATCGAACTGATGGCATCGGAGCTGACCGACTGATGAGTACTCGACGCATTTTTTCAGCCCTCCTGGCTGGCGTACTCACGGCGAGTTGCGCAATTTCCGAAGACGCCACGCCGGTCGAGATCCCGCAGGACCAGCGCGGGCAGTTCGGAGCCGAACCGACCGGCGATGCGGCGGCTGGCAACAACCGAGTGTTCCTTGTGAACAGCGCAATCGATGGCCGGTTGCGTTCGGTCCTGCGTGCCGGGTCGAGCGACGCCGAAGGGATCTTTACGTCGCTGTTCGCGGGGCCGAACGAGGCCGAGGCCGACAGCGGGCTCAGCACGTTCCTACCCGAGGGTCTCGAGCTGAACAATGCACGCATCCGGGTTCGATCCCTGACCCTCGACGTTAATGACGTGTTCGACGAGTTGACGGCTGTGGCACTACGAACCGCTGTTGCCCAGATCGTTGCGACCGCGAGCGAAATTGACGGCATCGAGCAAGTCCGGATTCAGATCGACGGTGAGAACCAGGTGTGGCCGGTCGGCGACGGTGAGAACACTGATCGACCGCTCACGGTCTATGACTACCCGGGCTTCATCGAGTCGTCGCAGCCTGCCTACCCCGCCATCCCGAGCGCCAACAACTAGCTGTCGGATCACGCGAAGAAGTGTTTGGCGACGCCTTCGTAGAGGTCCATGTCGACGGTGCGTGTCTTACCGACTGCAACGGTGAGGTCTTCCTCAACGATCTTTTCGCCGCGTAGCACAGCCATCTTGCCCCACGCCCGCTCGTGAACCAGATCGATTGCTGCGACGCCGAAGCGAGTCGAAAGCACACGGTCGAAGGCAGTCGGCGTGCCGCCGCGTTGCACGTGGCCGAGCTGGACGACGCGGGTTTCGAAGCCTGTTCGCTCTCCAATAGCCAGAGCGATCTGGGTGGCAACCCCACCGAGCAC
>JBLIKS010000005.1:0-27882 GCA_047635555.1 Candidatus Azotimanducaceae bacterium | reverse complement strand
GAGGAGGAGGCGACCTTCCTTGTCTTCCATCGTGAGCACGAGTGCTTCGACGGATTCGCCCATCGAGACCACTTCGCTCGGGTCGACATCGTTACGGATGCTGAGCTCGCGACTCGGGATCACGCCTTCGCTCTTGTAGCCGATGTCGAGCAGGACTTCGTCCTTGTCGATCTTGACGACGATTCCGTGGACCATCATCCCGTCTTTGATCTCGACCATGGTGCCGTCGATCGCGTCAGCGAAGGACATACCGAGGTCGTCGGAGGTGATTTCGCGCGGAGTGTAGTTGCCCTCTTCATCGAAGGTGCCGAATGGGCTATCGGCGGCCGGAGCGGCTGTGGCTTCCGGGTTCTCTTCGATGGCGGTCTCTTCGGAGACGGGCGTAATGGTGTCGTCGGACAAGGGATACTCGTTTCGGATACGGATCTTGAGATGAATGGATACGGATCTTGAGGTGAATGGATGGGATTACAACGCCACTTCATCGGCGGCATCGCAGCCGTCAAGTGTATCGGGCTCAGGCCTCGCCAGCACACGCTGGTCCGACGCTCAGCGAGAGGCGATAACGAGGAACTCGGGCGACTCGGTGGTGGCCGGATGAGACCCGTACTGGCCGGGCTCGACACTGCAGATCGCATCGACCGCGAACCCCTGTGCCATAAGCAATAAACGCAGCTCTCGCGGTGTATAGCAGCCAGTCCACAGATCGACGGTCTTGAGCTCACCGGATTCGCTGCGAATCTCCGTTCGCTCGTGGCTGACGCCCGTGTCGGCATCGAACTCAGCGTCGGCGTGATATTTCACGGCGAAGTAAGCATTGAAGGCACTGAGGGCAAGCCTGCCGCCAGGTCGCAGCGCTGCTGCCATCCCTGCAACCACCAACGCATCATCGCCGTCAGCAGTCATCATCCCAAACGCCCCCTGGCAGAGACAGACCACAGCGTCAAATTCATCGGAGAACCCCAACTCGCGGGCATCGCCGCGTGCAAACGTTGCGGCTTCCAAGGACTCGGCGCCCGCAGCTCCGACCGCAATGTCGACGAAACGCTGGCTGATGTCAACACCGTGAGCAACGATCCCGCGCCTGGCGAACTCAAGCGAATGACGACCAGTGCCGCACCCGACGTCAAGTACCCGATCGCCAGCGGTGAGCCCGAGCGTGGCGACGACGTGATCGACCTCTTGCACCGTGCCCTTGGTGTGGGCATATCGGTCGTATGCCATGCCCATGTGGTCGGCCAGCGGCTCGAACCAATGGTCAGTCATCGCACAGTTTCAGTCGGGGTCTGACCCCAACTGAAACTATCCCTTCGCAGCTGCCCACGTGTTGCCCCAGCTCACGTTGACTTCGAGGGGGACATCGAGCTCGGCGGCATCACGCATGATGTTGATCAGCAGCGGGCCAACCGTGTCTTTTTCTTCCGCCGGTACTTCGACGAGCACTTCGTCGTGCACCTGCAAGATGAGGACGCTCTTGTGGCCCTTAGAGACCAACTCTTCGTCGATGCGGACAAGCGCGACCTTGAAGATGTCGGCCGCGAGGCCCTGGATCCCAGCGTTCATTGCCTGCCGCTCCCCCGCCTGGCGTACTCGGAAGTTCGCGTTCATCAGCTCGGGAATTGGACGACGACGACCGAACAGCGTTTCGGTGTATCCCCGCCCGCGAGCCTCTTCGACCGTTGAGTCCATGTAGGCCTTCACGTTCGGGAACGCTTCGAAGTAGGCCTCGAGGATCGGTGCGGCCTCGTCGACCGGGATGTTCAGTCGCTGGGCAAGCCCGTAAGCCTCCATGCCGTAAGCGAGGCCGTACGACACCATCTTGGCCTTGGAGCGCTGATCGAGCTTGACGTCTTCCGGGGCCACACCAAACACGCGAGCCGCCGTGGCGTTGTGAATGTCTTGCCCGGTGGTGAACGCTTCGATCAGACCCGGGTCAGATGCAAGGTGGGCAATACAGCGCAGCTCGATCTGGTTGTAGTCGGCAACGAGGAGTTCGGTGCCGGGCGATGGAACAAAGATCTTGCGGAACTGACGACCCTGTTCGCTGCGGACCGGAATGTTGTGCAGGTTCGGCCGGTCAGACGAGAGCCGGCCGGTCCGAGCGACCGTTTGGTTAAACGTGGCATGGATGCGGTTGTCCTCGCCGACTTCGTGGAGCAGGCCTTCGCCATAGGTGCCGCGCAGCTTGTCAACTTCGCGATGCCGCATCAGCGGGCCGAGAAATTCAGGCCATTCGGGCATCAGCTTCTCGAGCGTCGATGCGTCGGTCGATGGGCCCGTCTTGGTCTTCTTAATCGGGGTCAAGCCCTTCTCGTCATACAGCAGCTCACGCAACTGTTTCGGCGAGTTCAGGTTGAGGTCTTCCTTGCCCGCCACTGCCCTGAGTTCTGCAGCCAGTTCTGCAACCTCGGCCTTGAGTCGATCGTTGAGCAGACGGAGCTCTTCGATGTCGACGCCGACACCGAAGTGCTCCATCTTGGCAAGCACCAACACGAGCGGGTTCTCCATCGTGTCGTACAGCTCAGCCATGCCCTGCGCTTCGAGGCTCTCATGGATCGGCACCGCGAGGTGGTGTACCGCCAGCGCGTTTCGCCCGGCCACTTCGGCGTCACTCATCGAGCTTCCGTCAAGATCGAGTTGCCCCGACTTGGCTGCATCGGACGGACGGGCGAACTTCGTGTACTTCTCGATGAGGTCAGGTAGCGCGTAGCGGGCTTCGGCCGGGTCGATGAGGTACGCCGCTATTGCGGTGTCGAGCGTGAGTCCGCGCACTTCGATGTCGAGCTGGAGCAGCGAGCGCATCATCTCTTTAACGTTGTGACCGCGCACGCTGGTGTGGGCTGCCAATGCTGCGCCGACGGCCGCATCGCCGAGCAGGTCTGCGGGCACCCATGCGACTTCGGACGACGAAGCATCTGAGACCACTGCGATGCCTGTCAGGAACGAGCGGCCAGGTTCGCCGGTCCACGCAGCCGACAGGTCGAGGTGCTCGGCAACCGCGATCAGCGCAGCAGCATCGGCGGGCGATTCAACAATGGTGACTTCAGCGACGATCTCTTGGCGTTCTTCGCCTGGGCCAAGATCGACGTTGCCACCAAGGGAGGCAAGCGCTTCGGTAATTCGGCCACCGAGGGCACGGAATTCGAGGAACTCGAACAGCCGCTTCATTTCATCGGGGTCGGGGGACGAGCCGAGCCCGGTCGGTGCCGACCGATCGGCGAAGTCGACATCGACCTCGACACCGTCAATCTCGACGGTCAGCGGCGCGTCAAAGTGCAGCATCATGAGGTCGAAGTTTTTGCGGGCGCGCGCTTCGTTCTCGATGAGGTTCGACTTCAGCTTCGGCGTCTGTTCATCGACGTTGGCAAAGATGCCATCCAGGCCGCCGTACTTGTTGATCAGCTTGGCGGCGGTCTTCTCGCCGACACCGGGAACGCCGGGCAGATTGTCAGAGGTGTCGCCACGAAGTGCTGCGTACTGCACATACATCGCAGGCGTCACACCGGTTTTCTCTTCGATGCCAGCCTCGTCGTACAGGGCGTAGTCACTGACGCCACGCTTGTTGTACAAGACACGGACGTGGGGGTCACTGACCAACTGGTAGCTGTCACGATCACCGGTGACAATGATGACGTCTTCGCCAAGGTTGGTGAGCTTGCGAGTCGCCGTGGCGATCAAGTCGTCAGCCTCCCAACCGACCTGGTCGATCGAGGTGATCCCAAGTGCGTCGAGCACCTCGCGGACGAGGCCCATCTGCTGGCGAAGAATGTCAGGCGCAGCGTCGCGCTGGGCCTTGTATTCGGGTTCGGCCTTGTGCCGGAATGTCGGCTCGGGCCGGTCAAACGCAACGAGGATGCCGTCGGGCTTTTGGTCCTTCAGGACATACGCCAGCATCGAGGTGAACCCGAAGACCGCGTTCGTGACCTGGCCGCTGGCAGTGGCCATGTCGGTCGGCAACGCGAAAAATGCTCGATAGGTGAGCGAGTTGCCGTCGACGAGGAGCGTCGTCCCCATCAGCCGGCGTCCGGGCGGAGCGAGCCGTCGAGGATCTGGTCGGCCACGTCACGCATCCGGGATCGCTCGCTCATCGCCGTCTTCTGGATGAACTGGAACGCATCGTTCTCGGTCATGGCGAGCTCATCAATCAACACGCCCTTGGCCCGCTCGATGAACTTGCGTGATTCGAGCTGTTCGCCAAGTGCACTGATTTCACCGGTCAAATCGCGCAACTCGCGGAAGCGACCCATTGCAACTTCGATCGCCGGAACGAGATCACTCCGCTGAAACGGCTTCACGAGGAACGCAAGGGCGCCGGCGTCGCGAGCCTGCTCGACGACTTCACGCTGACTAAATGCGGTCAGCATCAGCACGCCGCAAATCTTTTCGGCGTTGATAATTGCGGCAGCCTCGAGGCCGGTCATGCCGGGCATCTTGATGTCGAGAATCGCCAAGTCGGGCTGCAGGTCGCGGACGAGTTCGACCGCCTGATCGCCGCGCCCAGTTTCGCCAACGACGTCATAACCCTCTTCTTGGAGGGTTTCTCGAAGATCCATCCGAATGATGGCTTCGTCTTCAGCAATCACGACGCGCAGGGGCATAGCTTCAGTATGGACCAGCGGCCCCTGGTTGCAACGAACGAGACGCCGCCCCGGGGCGCTCGGCTAGCTGGCGCTGAGCATCTCGTCGAGGAGCTCGTCTTGCTTCTGTTCCAGTTCGGCAATCTCGGCGATCATGCGGGAGCGATGCTTCGACATGTTCTCGAAGTTGCCCTGGGCCGATCGAGCATCGAACGACGAGGATGCCGTCTCGGCCACCATGGCCCGAATTGCCTGGTCGTCAGCATCTTCGCCGAGGTACAGCAACTGCTCTTCGACAACCGCGAGTTCGCCGCGCAAGCCCTTCAGTCGTATTCCTGTTTTCGTGAGCCGCCGCTCCAACGATCGCTTACTCATGCTGTGTGAACTGTAATCGACTCAGGCTCCGTCAGGGTTTGGCGAGCGAAGCCAAGTGCTGCTGCGATGAGTGCGCTGGTGGCGCCCACCGTCGAGGTTCGCACTCATTCGATATTCTCGAACAGGAACACGCTCAGGTTAAAGGTCAGGATTCGACGTGAAAGACGTGAGTCCAGGTGCCGTCTTCAAGATGAGTCGAATCGACCCAACCGGTTGCACCAGCAAACTGCCCGGTTCCACCAATGATGGCGCGGGCCAGGGTGGAGGCGGGCACGAGCACGGCCCCCTCACCTGGGTAATGACCGACACCCTCAAGGAGTAGCGAGTCGCTGAGGTCGCCCCAGGTCAACACCCCCAGAGTGTTGCGGGTCTCGACGTTCGTGTCGGGGTGATCGACTGCGGTGGTGGTCATCATCCAGTTCGTGTCGACCGCATTGCCGTCTTCGTCTTCGCCTGCGAAGTTCCAGATCCGCTGATCGCCCACCGAAGCACCGGGGTCGCCGAGGTCGAGGTAGGTGGGGTCGGGCGTCGCCGGATGCGTCACGGTGATGACGCGAGAGTCTCGGTTGCCGTCATCGTTGCCACAGGCGACCAGCGAACCTGCGAGCACCACTGCGAGTGCTCCGATTCCGAGAAGTTGAGTGAGACGAGGGGGTACGGGTGACATCGGCGTTTCTCCAGCATTGATCGATTGAACCGGGAAATTTTACAGGGTCGCTTGCAACGAAGCATCGACTGCCAAGAATTTGAGCAGCCACGAGACGGCGCAAATAACGCGCCTGCCTCAGAGACGCCCTACCAAATCTGACCTGGCACCGACACCTCTCCGGGCGATTCACTTGTGCCCCAACTCGGACTCGAACCGAGACTGGACGGTGTTTGAGACCGTTGCCTCTGCCAATTGGGCTACTGGGGCGTGCGCAGCGAGGGTACCGCGGTCCGGAATCGTTCCGCACCTCTATTGCGACGTTGCCATGCGTACAACGTTGTCGGGCGTGCGAAATTGTCGGGCAGCATTCAGTACCGAATCTGATGGATGCTCAGCCGAAGGATGCCGGACCGGGCACGCGTTCGTTGTTACTCACCGGTAGCCGCACTAATGCCAAGAAGCCGTCTAGCCTCGCCCCAATGCTCGCATTCACCTTCCCCGGCCAGGGGTCACAACGGCCCGGAATGGGGCGCCCATGGCAGGGCCACGAGAGTTGGGAACTGGTCGACGAAGCCTCAGAGGTCGCCGGTCGCGATGTTGGCGCACTGTTGTGCGACGCCGACGCCGACGAATTGAAAGACACCCGCAACGCCCAACTCACCACGTTCGTGTCGAGCCTCATGGTGCTCGACGCTGCTGAACGACTTGGGCTTGAACCCAGCTTTTGCGCCGGCCACTCGCTCGGCGAGTACACCGCACTTACTGCCACCGGCGCGCTCGGTTTCGACGACGGCGTCCGGCTGGTCGCCGCCCGAGCAGCCGCGATGCACGACGCCGGCCTCGAACGGCCCGGCACGATGGCCGCGGTCCTCGGCCTCGACGACGACCACGTTGACATCGCATGTCGTCGTGCCGACTCCGACGTGTGGGTCGCCAATTACAACGCTCCCGGCCAAGTCGTGATCGCTGGCTCTCCTGAGGGCGTCGAAGCTGCAAGCGTTCATGCAAAGGACCTTGGCGCGAAACGCGTCATGAGCCTCCCGGTCTCAGGAGCCTTCCACACTCCGTTCATGATCTCGGCCCGCGATCGACTTCGCGCTGCCCTCGCCGAAGCGCACCCTCGCGACACCGACATCCCCGTTGTCTCAAACGTCGATGCAACCGCCCACGACCGCGGCGACGAGTGGGCCAGCCTGCTCTCTGCCCAGCTGTCGAGCCCCGTTCGCTGGAAGCAGAGCCTGCTGACCCTCGCCGATGCGGGTGTCACCGACTTCGCCGAGCTCGGCCCCGGCGGCGTACTCACCGGCATGGCCAAACGGACGGTCAAAGACGCTCGGACCATCTCGGTCGCAACTCCTGAAGACCTCGACAAACTGCTCGAATGGGTCACCGCCGGCTCCCCCACGGGCGGGGCGCAACTCGAAGGAGAACATCTTTTCGCCACCGAGCGCATCGTCGTCAGCCCCGCCGCCGGCATTTTCACGGTGCTTGGCGAGCTGTCCGAAGGTTCACCAATCGACGTCGGCACCATTATTGGCCATGTCGCCGAACAGGAAGTCCGCTCGCCGTTTGCCGGTCTGCTCCAGAGTTACATCGCTGTCGACACCGAGCGAGTCACTGCTCGCCAACCCATCGCCTGGCTCCGCACGAGCTGAAGCCAATCGGGAGGAAACACCCATGCCAGCAACACGCGAAGGCGCTCGGGGCGCCGTCATCACCGGATGGGGCTCCGCCCTACCCGAAAAGGTTTTGACGAACCACGACCTCGAAAAGATGTTCGACACCGATCACGACTGGATCGTTGATCGCTGTGGCATTCATCAGCGACATGTGGGCGGACTCACGAGCGCGCTATCGATCGAATCTGGCCGTCAAGCACTCGAAATGTCTGGCGTCGATCTCGCCGACATCGATGCGCTGGTGCTCGCCACCACGACACCCGACCGCGCTGTTCCAGCCACTGCGTCAACCGTGCAGGAAGCGCTCGGCTTGCGATGCGGCGCGTTCGATATCAACGCAGCGTGCTCTGGCTGGGTGTACGGCCTCGTCACTGCACACGGCCTCATTGCAATGGGCGCCGAGAAGGTGCTGTTGATCGGTACCGACACGCTTTCCAACATCACTGACTGGACCGATCGCGGAACGGCAATCCTGTTCGGCGATGGGTCCGGCGCCTCGGTCATCGAAGCCGTCGACGGGCCCGGCCAACTACTCGGTTGGGACCTCGACAGCGACGGCAGCGCCGAAAAATATCTCTACGCCGAACTCGGTGGCAACCTGATCATGGAAGGCCGCGAGGTCTTTCGACGCGCCGTGCGCATCATGGTCGACTCAGCCACAAAGTCGATGCAGCATGCTGGTGTCACGGCTGACGACATCGCCCTTGTCGTCCCGCACCAGGCCAACATCCGCATCATCTCGGCATCCATGGATCGGCTCGGCCTGTCGATGGACAAGGCCGCCATCGTCCTTGATCGCACGGGCAACACGTCGTCAGCCTCTGTCCCGCTCGCCCTCAACGATGCGCTCGACAAGGGCCGTATCAACGACGGCGATCTCGTCCTCTTCGTCGGCTTCGGCGCGGGCATGTCAGCGGCAAGCGCGATCGTCCGCTGGACCACCACCGCTCAGGAGCACACGAAATGAGCGGCCTTTCATCTGCCCCACCCGCTGACGGACGCATCGTGCTGATCACCGGCGGGTCGCGTGGCATTGGCCTTGCCTGCGCCGAACGGTTCGCAGCCCAGGGCGATCGCGTCGCAGTCACATACAATTCGTCTCCCCCGCCCGAAGGATTCTTCGGCGTCAAGTGCAACGTGACGTCGACCGACGAGGTCGACGCAGCGTTCTCCGCAGTCGAAGAACATTTCGGTGGTTCCGTCGAAGTGCTCGTCTCGAATGCCGGCGTCACGAAAGACGGCCTGCTTCTGCGCATGAGCGAAGACGACTTCGCGTCCGTCCTCGACGCGAACCTCACTGCCTCGTACCGCGTTGCCAAGCGGGCTGCCAAGGGCATGTTGAAGGCACGCAGCGGGCGCATCATTTTGATGTCATCGGTGGTCGGCATGCTCGGCTCGGCCGGGCAATCGAACTACTCAGCATCGAAGGCCGGTCTCGTCGGCTTCGCCCGCTCGCTCGCTCGCGAACTCGGTTCACGATCGATCACCGTCAACGTCGTCGCTCCCGGCCCTGTTGAAACTGACATGACTGCTGCGCTCACCGACGATCAACTCGCAAACATCACCGCCGCCGTCCCGCTTGGCCGCATGGCCCAAGCTGCCGAAATCGCCGGTGCGGTTGCGTTTCTTTCCGGCCCTGACGCTGCCTACATCACGGGCGCCGTCGTGCCGGTTGACGGTGGCCTCGGAATGGGTCACTGATCACGGCTTCGCCAGAAGCCGGTTGTGACCAGGTCAAACCTCTAGAATCTCAAATCAACACACAACCAAATGGAGACCCTTCAATGAATGAAGAACTGTTCGCCCGTTTCCGCAAGTGCGCCGTCGAGGTGCTCTCGGTCGAAGAATCCGCAGTCGTCATGGATGCCAAGTTCGGCGACGACCTCGACGCCGACAGCCTCGACCTCGTCGAGCTCGTCATGGCACTCGAAGAAGAATTCGACATCGCTGTGCCCGAGGAAGACCTCGAAGGCGTCGAGACCGTCAAGAACGCCTACGACCTCGTCACCGGCAAGCTCTGATGGCAGGCGACCGTCGGGTCGCCGTCACTGGCCTGGGTGTCGTTGCTCCGGCCGGCATCGGGGCCAAAGATTTCTGGGCTGGTTTGAACGGCCCGTCCGCGCCCCAGGGCCGGACCATCGTGTTCGAAGATTGGGACCCCTCCCCCTACTTCGATAGTCCTAAGCAGTCGCGCCGCGCCGACCGCGTCGAGCAGTTTGCGCTCGCAGCGGCTGGCCAGGCCTTCGATCACGTCGGCGGTGTTGACGCCATCGGCATCGACGCAAGCCGATTCGGCACAATCTTCGCCACCGGCGTTGGTGGGCTCCACACGCTCGAAGAACAAATCGGTATTCGCATTGCCAAGGGTGAGCGACGCGTGTCGCCATTTCTCGTGCCGATGATGATGTCGAACGCGCCAGGCGCGTCGATCTCGATGCGCTACGGCCTCCGCGGCCAGAGCGAAACCATCGTCACCGCGTGCGCTGCAGGCAGCCATGCCATCAATTACGCCGCCCGCCTCATCAAGTGGGGCATCCTCGACGCAGCCGTAACAGGCGGCTCAGAAGCAGCCGGCACCCCAACCGGCATTGCCGGTTTCACCAACATGACCGCACTGTCGACTGCCGGTATCAGTCGCCCATTCGATGCAGACCGCGACGGATTCGTCATGGGCGAAGGATCAGCGGTCTTCATCCTCGAAGAGTGGTCTGCAGCCGAGGCGCGCGGCGCCAACATCATTGGCGAGATCCTCGGCGGAGCAAGCAACGCCGACGCACACCACATCACGGCACCCGCCCCTGGCGGAGTCGGCGCGATTGCCTGTATCGAGCAGGCCCTCGCCGAATCGGGTCTCACGCCGGCCGACATCAAACAGGTCAACGCACACGGCACATCCACACCGCTCAACGACGCTGCTGAGGCAGCTGCGCTCTCGCACGTGTTCGGTGACCGAGGTGTCCCGGTCGTGTCGACCAAGGGCATCACCGGCCACGCACTCGGTGCCGCCGGCGCCCTCGAGGCCGCCGCAGCGCTGCTGTCGATTGAGCACCACTTCATCCCACCGACCGCCAACACGGTCAACCTCGATCCTGCGATGACCATCGACCTGGTGCTCGGCGCAGGCCGCACCTGGGAACCTGGGCCCGTGTTGAGCACGAACTTCGGGTTCGGCGGGCACAACGGGGCTGTCGTCATCGCTCCGGCCTGACGCAGCACCCGGTCTTGCCACTCCGGCTCACGGGTCCTGTCACCGGGAATCGATCGGGCTGCGACTCCTCGTGCCTCGTCGACGGTCCCTCTTCGATCCTCGGCGCCACCCGTTCGCCTCTCCGCTCTGCCGGCTGCGGCTTTCGGATGCGTGGAGTAATGAGTCTCTCTGGCTACTGCGCGGCTGCTTCTTGCGACGCGGCTGCTTTGCTTTCTTTAGCGGTCGGCGAAGACGAACATCAGATCGCAGCTGGTGGCTAATTCGCCGTTGACCGTGACTTTGCCGGCGCCTTTGCCCGCTCGGGCCGACATGCGGCCGAGCTCCACCTCGATCAGCAACTCGTCGCCGGGCACGACCTGGCGGCGGAAGCGGGCCTTGTCGAGACCCCCGAAGAGCGGGAGCTTGGTGGAGTAGTCAGGATGGGCAAGGACGGCGCACGCACCGACCTGTGCAATCGACTCGCACATCATGACGCCGGGCAGGGTCGGCCGTCCTGGAAAGTGGCCGGGGAAGAAATACTCGTCGCCCGTGAGGCGCCAGATGCCAGCGGCCGAGACCCCCGGGTCGAGAGCGATCAACTCGTCGACCAACAGGAACGGTGGGCGGTGCGGCAGCAGGTCGATCGGGCGGGGCAGGTCGCTCATGAGGGCATTCTGCCCGTCCGTGGCGTCTGCGTGATGGTTTTGGCTGGAATGGGCACCATTTTCATCACGCTGATGGTGCCCGAACGCGACGATGCCCGGCTCGCAAGCGAGCCGGGCATCAATCAGTACTCAGCTGTTCGGAGGATCAGCCAAGAAGTGCAGCAACGTCGACGTCCGACGGCACCAGGACAGCATCGATGGCGTGGATGACGCCATTGTCTGCAGGCACGTCAGCAATGATCACGTTGGCGCCGTTGACAGTCACCCCGTCAGCCGTCGACAGTGCGACGGTCTGACCTTCGACTGTTGCAACGTCGCCATCTACGATGTCAGCAGCAAACACTTCACCCGAAACAACGTGGTACGAAAGGATCTTCACGAGCACGTCCTTGTTCTCCGGGAGCAGAAGTGCGGCGACGAGGCCTTCAGGCAATGCGGCGAACGCATCGTCAGTCGGAGCGAAGACCGTGAACGGACCTTCACCCGAAAGAGTCTCGGCCAGATCGGCTGCCGTGACGGCTGCGACGAGAGTCTCGAAGCTGCCGTTCAGGACAGCAACGTCGACGATCGTGCCGAACGACTCCATCTCTTCTGCCGGTGCATCGGTCTCAACAGGTGCCTCGGCGGCTTCTTCTTCAACCTCGGCCGGTGCGAGCAACGCAGCTGCGTCCACGTCCGGCGGCAGGAGAACGGCGTCGATGGCGTGGATGACGCCATTGCTTGCCGCAACGTCAGCAATGATCACGTTGGCGCCGTTGACGGTCACGCCGTTAGCGGTCGACAGCGCAATGGTCTGACCTTCGACTGTGGCGACGTCACCGTCGGTCACATCCGCTGCCATTACTTCGCCGGATACGACGTGGTAGGTAAGGATCTTGGCAAGCGTGGCCTGGTTTTCAGGCAGCAGCAGCGCGTCAACAAGGCCAGCCGGCAATGCAGCAAACGCATCGTCGGTCGGAGCGAAGACCGTGAACGGGCCGGGGCTCGACAGGGTCTCAACCAGACCAGCAGCGGTCACCGCTGCAACAAGGGTGTCAAAGCTGCCATTGGCAACAGCGACGTCGACAATCGTGCCGGCTTCTGCGGCCATTTCGGTCTCGACTGGGGCTGCGTCATTTCCGTCGCTGCCACAGGCAGCGAAGGTCATCGCGCCAACGATCAGAGCGGCGGACAGCCGCTTCGGGGTGTGCTTCATGGGGGATCTCCTTGTGAAGATGAATTGGGGGGTTGTTCACGCCGCGTGATGCGACATATCCCCTCTTCGGAGCTCCGCCCACAGGCGGATGAGATTTAGTGATAACTATTTCAGTCGGCGCCTGGGCGCCGATCCGATTCGTCGGTCGGATCACTCGAGTAGCCAGGCGGGTACGTCAGCGCAAGCTCATCAGGGGTCGGCGATTTTGTCTCGCTGGCCTCGTCGGGAAGCTCGGCCATGATCGCTTTCATGATCCGCTTCGTGTCGGCATCGAGCGACTTGCCCTTCAAGTCGACCGGCTCACCCACCCGGATCCGAACCGTCGGCGGATCGGTGAGATTGAGCATTTTCGGCATCCGGCTCGAGCGAGGCCACACCTTTTCGGTACCCCACAGTCCAATCGGAATGACCGTGGCACCCGTGTCGTGTGCGAGCTGCGCTGCGCCCCAGCGACCCTTCAGCTGCGTTTCGAAAAATGCCGGACCACGCGGGATCGTCCCCTCAGGCATGATTGATACCATCTCGCCGCCATCGAGAGCTTCGATTGCAGCCTTCATTGGTTCGTCAGAACCCGTGCCACGGTCAACCCGGATGCCACCCATCGCAGCGGCGATCTGTCCAACGATCGGAGCGTCGAACACCTCCTTCTTGCCGAGGAAACGAGCAGTCCGTCCGCTCTTGCCGATCGCGATCGACATCGCTGAGACGTCGAAATAGCTGCGGTGGTTGGCGCAAAGAATGACGGGGCCCTCGGTCGGGATGTTCTCGATGCCTGAGATGTCAAAGCGAACGTAGGGGTACGCCGAGGGTCGGGCAAACTGCAGCGCCAACCGCTGCACTTCCATGCCGACGACAGGAATTTTCACGACACCGGGCGACACGTCGAGATTGAGCGTTGGCCACCGACGCGCTGCCGCCATGAACACCATTCGCGGATCCGGGTTCACCACGGTCGGAAACCCAACGGCGTCGAGCATCGGCGTGTCATAGACACTGTCGGAGTATGCGTAGCTGACTGCCAGGTCGATGCCGTGCTCGGCGGCCCATGCCGTGATCGCTTCCAGCTTGCCCGCCGACCAGACGAATGGTCCGACGAGCGTGCCGTCGTAGTTGCCATCGGCGTCGACGCCATATCGAGTAGCAACGACATCATCGAGGCCGAGCTTGTCGGCGAATGGCTTGACAAGGTCGTATGGGGTCGTCGTTGCCAAGACGATTGGCCGACCAGCTGCACGGTGAGCGGCGAACGACGCGTCAGCAAACGGCTGCACCATCGAAACGAGCTGGTCTGCTACTTGCTCAGCTGCGCCACTGACTGCCTGTTGGGATCGCCCCTTTGCCAGGGTGACCGCCTGCCGTGCAAGCGCCATCGACGGCAGCGTCTCACCGATTGCGTTGAACAGCCCGAACAGAAACTTTTCACCGGGGAACGGTTTGGACGACAGGCCTGCCATGCGCATTGCGTCAGAGAACACTTCGCCCGATGCGCCAGAAAGAAGCGTGCGGTCGAGGTCAAAGAATGCGGCACCGACGCCGTAGGTGCTACTGCTGGTCACTTCAGTACTCTAGGAGCCACTCGTCGTCAGGGCCAGAAAAACGGGAAAGACCCGGATGGGGATCCGGGTCTCTCAACCTGGGAATATCCGCTGATGGGGGATCAGCTAGTGGATTTCCCGACGAGTGGAACAATGGGGGGTGTTCTCACGTCGACTCTGTGTAAAGCTTGAACTGCTTTGCCTCAAGCTAAACTGTCATTCTTATTACTCTTTAATTATGCACCCCGTTGAGCGATCTGACAAGTAGATATAAACGATATCTGCTATCGTTTTCAGAGATGGATGTCCGGCAGTTGTCTACCCTCGTTGCGATCGCCGACCACGGCACGTTCTCTGCCGCAGCGCGATCGCTCTTCACCGTGCAATCCAACGTCTCCGCGCACATCAATCGCCTTGAGAAAGAATTGGGCGTCATTCTGGTTGATCGCGCCCACGGCGGATTGACCGAGGAGGGCGCTCGTGTGGTCGAACGAGCACGCCGCGTGTTGAACGAGATCGACGATATCACCACCGACATGGCCAGCCGCCACGAAGACGTCTCCGGGCAGACCCGGCTCGGCGTTATCGGCACCACGGCCCGCTGGCTGATACCCCAGATGCTCGGCCGCCTCAGCCAGGATCATCCCGGCGTCCGGGCCGTCATCCAAGAGGGCGCAACGTCAGCGCTCGTTCCGAACGTCTTGAGCGGCCAACTCAATGCCGCAATCGTGCACCTGCCGATCGACGATTCAGAACTCGTGATCGAGCCACTCTTTGCCGAGGACCTGTTCCTCCTCGCAGACGAGAACCATCCACTCGCCAGCCGCGACACGATTCCGCTGCGCGACCTCGACCAGGTCCCGCTCCTCCTCCCCCCGATGGGCTCAGCGCTGCGCAAGGTGCTCGAGCGCGCTGCGGTGAACGCCGACATCACGCTTCGGGCCCAAGCAGAGATCGATGGGGTTCGCCTGCTCGCCTCGTTGGCCTTCGACGGCTTCGGTGCAGCGATCGTTCCGGCAACCGCCGTGCCCACGTGGCTCAAAGGATCGTTCGTCCGCATCTCGGTCCCAGAACTCCCTCGCCGTGTCGTGGCGTTCGTCCGGCGCCGCCGTCCGAGCCCGAGTGCTCCGACCACCGCCGCGCTCGAAATTCTTCGAGACTTGATCCAGCTCAACGGCCACAAGCAGCTGGGCGTCCACCCTGGGACCAGCGCGATCTCCCCTGCCCGAGGCGACTGACACCGGCACATCACCGGCACATCACCGGCCGCAGGACACTCGTGGGGTCGATGGCCTTGTACTGTTCGAAGAGATGACGACGGCGCCCTTGCAAAACGATCGATTCGGGAATGACCGATTCGCGGCATCGCGTGAAGTCGCCGGTCCGAGCGATCGCTTCGGTCTCGACCGACTGCGACCGTCGGCCGCTCACGCCGATGTACGTGAGTTCGGCGAACGTTCGGTCGTCTGGGTGGAGTTCGCCGACTCTACAGAACTGATCCGCCTCACGTCCGGGACGTCGTCGCTGCTCGAAAGGGCGATCGATACCGCGTGCGCTCAGCGCATGCCGCTGGTCATGGTGATGACCTCGGCGGGCGCTGACATCGTCGAGGGCATTGCGGCGCTGCACGGCTGGGGCCTCGTCGCCGCCGCTCTGACCCGATGCTCCGGTGTCGTCCCGACAGCGATCATCGTCGACGGGCCTGCCGTGTCGGGCCCGGCACTCTTGCTCGGTCTCGCCGACATCGCGGTCATGACCAGCGACAGCTACGCGTTTGTGCAGGGCCCAACGATGGTCGAACAGTTCACCGGCGTAGCGATCTCGACCGACGAACTTGGCGGCGCTGCCAACCATGCCCGATACACAGGCGTCCCGAGCGCAGTCGTCGCCGACCGTGCAGCCGCGATCGAGACGGTCGAAACAATCCTGTCCTACCTCCCCGGCCATGTCGACGAAGAGCCCCCGCGATGGCCGTGCGACGACCCGGCCGACCGGCTTTGCCCCGAAGCAGGCACGGAGATTCCCGAGTCGTCCACCGGGAGCTACGACGTCCGCAAGGTCGCTGCAGCGATTGCCGACGAAGACTCCGTTTTTGAACTGCGTGACCGCTGGGCCGCAAATGTGGTCACTGCCTTCGCGACCATCGATGGTCGCCCAGTCGGCATCGTGGCCAACCAGCCCATCTCGCTGGCCGGCACGCTTGACATTCCGGCCTCACAGAAGTCGGCTCGCTTCGTTTCGCTGTGCGACGCGTTCAACCTGCCGATCATCACGCTGGTCGACACACCCGGTTTCTACCCGGGCAAGGATCTTGAGTGGCGCGGGATGATCCGTCACGGCGCCCAACTCGTGTTCGCCTACGCCCAAGCAACGGTCCCCCGAATCTGCGTCATCTTGCGAAAGAGTTATGGCGGCGCATACATCGTCATGGATTCCAAGACGATGGGAAACGACCTCTGTCTTGCGTGGCCCTGGGCCGAAATCGCCGTCATGGGCGCTGGCCAGGCCGCAGCGATTCTTGCTCGCCGGTCGACGCCAGAGGAGAAAGCTGAGTTCGAGCGCGACTACGCCGATCGGCTACTCAACCCGTACGTCGCTGCCGAGCGTGGGTTCATCGACGCCGTCATCGACCCAGCCGACACCCGCCGCGAGATCTGTGCGGCACTTTCGGTCCTTGAAGACAAGCGCGAAATGCTCATCGATCGCAAACACGGCAACTCGCCGCTCTAACTGCACAGCCCCAACAGCCGACTCGCACGGCTCGACGTGTGCAATTCGCCCGTTTTGAGGCCCCACCCAGTTGGGCCACGCACGAGAACTGTGAATCGATGCCACGTCGGTTGGAGCAGTTCGGTCGACGCGCAGTATCTTGATGAATTCGGACGGGGCGACCCCCCGTCCGTGCCTATCTGCCCTGTTCGAGCCTGGAGGAAGCCATCGTGCCCGAAACCATTACCATTACTGACGATCGAACCGGCAAGACCGTCACGGTCCCCATCGAAGGTGGCGTATTCCCGTCGTCAGCGCTGCGTGAGCTCGATCCGACGCTTTACTGCTACGACCCCGCCTACTTGTCGACGGCGTCCACCAAGTCGTCAATCACCTACCTCGACGGCGAGAACGGTGTCCTCCGGTACGGCGGTTATCCAATCGAGCAACTTGCCGAGAAGTCGACCTACCTTGAGGTTGCGTACCTTCTGTTGAACGGCGAGCTGCCGAACACGGCCCAGCTCAGCAACTGGACGCACGACGTCACACACCACACGTTCATCCACGAGAACATGCGCAAGAAGTTCGCTGAAGGCTTCCACTACGACGCACACCCCATGGGCATGTTTGTGTCGGCGACCGCTGCGCTCGGCACTTTCTACACCGGCTCGAAGGACGTCACCGATCCTGAGCAGCGGAACATTCAGATCCGGCGCCTCATTGCGAAGAGCCCAACCATCGCTGCGATGTGTTACAAGTTCTCCGTTGGTCTGCCGTTCAACCAGCCCAGCAACGAGTTGTCGTACGCCGCCAACTTCTTGAACATGATGTGGAAGATCGGCGACTACGAAGTTGATCCGATTCTCGAGCGGGCCATGGACGTCCTGTTCATCCTCCACGCTGACCACGAGCAGAACTGCGGCACCACCGCAATGCGCGTCATTGGTTCCAGCCACGCCGACCCATACTCGTCAGCCGCAGGCGCCGCCTCGGCCCTCTACGGCCCGCTCCACGGTGGCGCCAACGAGGCCGTCGTCCGCATGCTCACCGAGATCGGCTCTATCGAGAATGTCCCGGCGTTCCTCGAGTCGGTCAAAAACGGCAAAGGCCGCCTGATGGGCTTCGGCCACCGGGTCTACAAGAACTTCGACCCGCGAGCCACCATCATCAAAGAGACCGCTTACAAGGTCTTCGAGGTCACCGGCAAGAACCCGTTGCTCGACATCGCGCTCAAGCTCGAAGAGGCCGCACTGGCGGACCCGTACTTCGTCGACCGCAAGCTGTACCCGAACGTCGACTTCTACTCCGGCCTGATTTACCAGGCCATGGGCTTCCCGACCTCAATGTTTACGGTGCTGTTTGCCATCCCGCGCATGTCCGGTTGGCTGGCTCACTGGCAGGAACTGCTGAACGACCCGGCGCAGAAGATCAGCCGACCTCGTCAGTGGTACGCCGGTCCCGACGAGCGCAACTACATCGACCTCGCCAACCGCTGAGCCCGTGGCGGTCGGTGCCGCCGACCGCCGATGAGCGTCATGATGTGGTCAGCCGTACAGGCCAATCACATTTGGCAGACCAAACACCGCAGGAAGCCCATCAGGGTTCGAGCACTGCGTTTCGATCGCCTGACCAGGCTGATACGGCATGGGGCATGGTTGATCGTCCATGTGGGCCAAGTGGCGGCTGATCCAATCCGCTGCACCCAGAGAACCAGCGACGCGCTGATGCACTCCATCGTAAGCGAACCACGACTGGGCGTTGCGGGTATAGAGGTCGTAATCCCAGACCTGAACATCGGGATAGGCGCCAGAGCCAACTTTGGCGTCGAGGAAGGTGTTCATCACCGCGTACTTGACGATTGCTGCGCCCGAACCGGGAGGAAGTCGATACGAGGTGCCCGTCCGGAAGTTCACCCACACGATCGTGCCGAACCCTTTGCTGCGCGCGGCTCCGACGACCTGGGTGAAGTCGCTCGAGCGGATTTCCCAATCGTTATAGCCGACGGCGATGATCAGAACGTCCCGCTCAGCAGCAGCGGGGAGCGCAATGATCTGATTGAGCGCAGTCAGCGGGCGATACCCCTCGCGGCCACCGCAGGACGGGTAGACGAGGCGGCGGCAAGACTCCAACCGCGTATCAAAGTTCGCGCCTCGCAAGGCTCGATAGGCGTTGTTCCAACGCACCCCCGCCATCGCCGAATCGGAGATGATGACCACGTCGCGTGGAACATATACCGGTTCGAGGTTCGCAGGGACAGGCTGGGTGGCTCGGACCGGAGTCCCGGTGAAGTAGCCCGTCACATCAGCCACAAAATGAGTGGACATCGCCGAGTACACGGAAACTCCTCGAGTCGAGTTCGAAACGACGACAGAGTTCGCGACAACCCCGTCGAGGTCTTCGACGTTCAGACTCGAGGTCTGCTGCGCCTGATCCGGTTGACCGGCTGGTCGCATGGCGAGCCAACCCCGCTGCAGATTGTTGACTGCGACACCATTAAGAGCGAGCGCACCTGCGCTCGGAATCGGGTTGTATTCGATCTCGCCGCCCTTCCAGATTGGAGTTCCGATCGCGCGAGTGTCGAGCGCCCGGAACGGTTCAAGGGGAACAAACAAGCCCACAGATGACGCCTCGGAGTTCGTTCCCGTCACCCAACCGCTGACATCAACAACGACATCGGACCGAGTGAGGGCGAACAGCTGAATCGCTCCGTCCTGGACAGGGACCAGAACGTTCGCCGCACGGACATCGCCGATCGCATCAACGGTCAGCATCGCCGCTGCTGGTTGTCGACCCGTGGCCCACAGAGTGAAGTATCCGGGCCCCGTTGACCCGACCGACGCCACGTTGACCATTGCTGCTGTCGCCCCGGTCGGGACCTGCAGATCGACAGTTCGAGTTGATTTTGCAGTCAACGGACCGCCGGTCTCACGAGTATCAAGCACGCGTACCGGGTCTTGCACCATGAACCGACCATCGGTGGTGCTCGTTGCAGCGACAAAATAGGCAGTGACATCGACGACCATGTCGGTCGACGCGAGCGTGAACACGTCGAGCCCACCAGAACCGAGCACGTAAAATTGGGAGTTTGATCGCACCTCCCCCACCGAATAATTCAGCGCCGAAGTTGCCTCATGAGCCGTCTCGGCAGTGTCGGTCGGGGTGACGGCGAGAAAACCTCTGGCACTTGGCTGGACAGCTGTCAGCGTGACCGCAGCCGCAACAGCCTCCTCTGGGACGCCGCACCGCTTCGCAACATCCACTCGCGTCGTCGAGCCAGCCATGAGCCGGACGCCATCGTCTTGCCTCGTGTCGAGCAGACGACACGGTTCGACTGCCACCACTTTGGTGGTCATCTCATCGGCGGCAACCGCATCGGCAGTCGGAGCGGCTCCCAGACTCACGATGGCCGACGCTGCGAGCGTCAGGGCGAGCAATATCTGGCGGCTGGTGCCCATTTTTCTCAAGCCTAACGATTGGCTGTTACGAGCGTTCGCGACCCGGTCGGTGGTCAGTGGCGCGCAGCCCACCATGCGTCAGAGGGTCGCGAGGACCGTGTTGAAGGTGGCGGAGGGGCGCATGATGGCACGGGCCTTGGCAGCATCGGGGAAGTAGTAGCCGCCGATGTCGGCGGGGCTTCCCTGCACAGCGCCCAACTCTTCGACGATGGTCTGTTCGTTTTCGCCAAGAGCTGCAGCCAGCGGTGCAAACTTGGCAGCCAGCGATGCGTCATCGGTTTGCGCAGCAATCGCCTGCGCCCAGTACATGGCGATGTAGAAGTGGCTGCCGCGGTTGTCAAGGCTGCCGAGCCGCCGGGCCGGCGACTTCCCATTGGAAAGCAACTGGCCCGTCGCTGCGTGGAGCGTGTCGCCGAGGATCTTGGCCGATGCGTTACCAGTCACTTCGGCGAGGTGCTCGAACGACACCGCGATAGCAAGGAACTCGCCAAGGGAATCCCAGCGGAGGTAGTTCTCTTTGACCAACTGCTGGACGTGCTTCGGAGCCGAGCCTCCAGCCCCAGTCTCGAAGAGACCACCACCGTTGAGCAGCGGCACGACCGACAGCATCTTGGCGCTGGTACCCAGTTCGAGAATCGGGAAGAGGTCGGTGTTGTAGTCACGCAGCACGTTGCCGGTGACCGAGATCGTGTCTTGCCCGGCCCGCATCCGATCGACGGAGTACTTGGTGGCATCGATCGGCGACATAATTTCAATGGTCAGACCCTCGACATCGCCCACCAGATCACGATCGGCGAGGTACGTGTTGACCTTGGTGATCAGCTGCGCATCGTGCGCACGGTTGGCGTCAAGCCAGAACACTGCTGGCGAGCCAGTGGCCCGGGCACGACTGACAGCAAGGCGTACCCAGTCACGAATCGGCTCGTCCTTCACCTGGCACGCACGGAAGATGTCGCCTTCGGAGACGCTCTGCTCCATCACGGTGGCGCCTGACGCAGCATCGACGACGCGGATCGAACCGGACGACGGAGCTTCGAACGTCTTGTCGTGGCTGCCGTATTCTTCCGCCTTCTGAGCCATCAGGCCGACGTTCGCGACGGTGCCCATCGTGGTCGGGTCGTACGCCCCATTCGAGATGCAATCGTCAATGACGACCTGGTAGATGCCGGCGTAGCTACTGTCGGGGATAGTCGCCTTGACATCCTGCAGCTCCCCCGCCAAGTTCCACATCTGACCCGACGTACGGATCATTGCGGGCATCGATGCGTCGACGATCACATCGCTCGGAACGTGCAGATTGGTGATGCCGTTGTCCGAATCGACCATCGCAAGGTCGGGACCATTTTCGAGGGCGGCAGCGATGTCAGCCTCGATCTCGGCCTGCTTGTCGGCAGACAGGTTCGACAACGAAGAGATCACTTGACCAAGACCGTTGTTTGGATGCGCGCCAGCTTCGGCCAGTGCTGCACCGTGTTTTGCGAACACATCAGAGAAGTAAGCCCGCACAGCGTGGCCGAAAATGATCGGGTCAGACACCTTCATCATCGTCGCCTTGAGATGCAGCGAGAACAGCACGCCCCGTTCCTTGGCGTCAGCGATCTGTGTATTGAGGAAGGAGCAAAGGGCGTCGACACTCATCACCGTGGAGTCGATCACTTCGTCGGCGAGCACCGGAATGGATTCCTTGAGCACCGTGACCGAACCATCAGCGGCGACGTGCTCGATGCGCAGAGCACCGGCCTCAGACACCGTGACTGACTGCTCGTTATGCGCGAAGTCGCCGTCAGTCATGGTGGCGACGTGGCTCTTCGATTCATTCGACCAGGCGCCCATCGAATGCGGGTTGGCCTTGGCATAGTCCTTGACTGCCTTCGGCGCCCGCCGATCGGAGTTGCCCTGGCGCAGCACCGGGTTCACGGCTGAACCCATCGTGCTGCCGTATGCAACCTTGATCGCCTTTTCGTCGTCGGTCGTTGCGTCGTCCGGGTACTCAGGGAGGTCGAACCCCCGCGCCTGGAGTTCGGCGATCGCGGCCTCGAGTTGCGGCACCGATGCGGAGATGTTCGGGAGCTTGATGATGTTCGCTTCCGGAGTGAGCGCCATTTCGCCGAGCTCGGCGAGCGCATCAACAACACGCTGCCCCTCGGCGAGGTGATCCGGGAAGGCCGCCAGGATTCGGGCAGCGAGCGAGATGTCACGTGTCTCGACACTGATGTCGGCTGCGCCCGCGAACGCCTCGATGATCGGAAGTAACGAATACGTAGCAAGTGCAGGTGCTTCGTCGGTGAACGTGTAGATGATCTTCGAGTTACTCATGAGGGGTCTCCGAACCTATGTGCGGGCGCTGACGAGCAGACGGAACTTGTCTGCAACTTGTCTTGAGCGTAGCGCAGCCTGCTGCCGATCGCAGCCCTGCAGTCACACCACCCCGGATCAAATGAAGTCCCAAGAATCAGGGTGTCGAGGGGTGAGTAGGGCCAGCTCGGCGCTCCCGTCGTATCGTAAGCAGTGATGGACTTCGACTGGACCCCCGAACAGAACGCCCTGCGCGAGCAGGCCCGACATGTTGCGGCCGATGCCGTTGCCAAGTACGGCCGGCACAACGATTCCTGGATCAACGGCTACTCGAAAGACTTTGCCCGCGACCTCGGGGCACTCGGCTGGGTCGGCATGTGCTGGCCCTCCGAATTCGGCGGTGGTGGCCGACCGCCGATCGATCGCCTCATCGTCGGCGAAGAGTTGATTGCCGCCGGTGCACCCATCGCCGCCATGTGGTTCGCCGATCGCCAGATGGGTCCAACGCTCATCGCCTACGGCACCCCCGATCAGCAGGCCGAGTTCCTGCCCAGCATGCTCACGGGCGACACCACCTGGTGCATCGGCATGTCGGAACCCGACTCCGGTTCCGACCTCGCGTCGCTTTCGACAAGTGCAGTTCGCGACGGCGACGACTTCATCATCAACGGTCAGAAGATCTGGACGAGCTTCGGTGATGAAGCCGACTACTGCTACCTCATCTGTCGCACCGACGCGTCAGGCCCGCCGCACCGGGGCATCAGCGAGATCATCGTCCCAATGGACACGCCCGGCGTCGAGGTCCGTCCAATCACCGACATGACGACCAACCGTCACTTCTGCGAGGTGTACTTCACCGACGCTCGCGTGCCTGCCGTCAACCTCGTCGGTGTCGAGGGCAACGCCTTCAAACAGACGATGGTGCAGCTCGAACACGAACGTGGCGGCATCGACCGACTTGTCTCGAACAAGGCGCTGTATGACCTCGCACTCGAGCGTGCCGACACGAGTGATCCTCGCGTCCGGCAAGAGATCGCCGCTCTCGAGATCGGTTACCGGCTCGGCCGCATCCTGGTCACACGCGAGGTACTCCGCCAGGCACCCACCGGCTTCTCTGCAGCAACGAAGTGCTTCTGCACCGAACACGAGATCAAGGTCGCCGACTTCGTTGCGAAGACCTTTGGCGCCGACGCTCTGCTCTGGAGCGACGTCACCAAGGGTTTCACCTACGGACCCGGGTACACGATTATGGGTGGCACCTCGAACATCATGCGCAACATTCTGGGCGAGCGTGTGCTCGGCCTTCCACGCGAGCCGCGCTAGGACGACATCGTCGTCGTGCAGGGTGTACTACGGGTTGATCTCCGTGCGCAGGACCACGTCGCCTGACGACTCCTGACCTGCGTTGCCCGGCCCGGCGGCTGTTTCGAGCGTGATCGTGAACATTTCAACGCGTTCGAGTTCAACACCAGCCCACAGAGTCACTTCGACGCCGTCGTGGAACGTTCCAACCGGAAAGAGATCGCCGCCTAGCGTTGTGAGCCAACCTGCGTAGAACGAACCGTTATCGCGGCGGGGCAGGCTGGCCGCATCGAGTTCGATACGCAGGCCGGAGTCAAACGACGTGACCGTGATGGCCCCGGATTGGTCGTCGGTCAGCCCAGTCGGCACGAGTTCAGCCGAGAATGAGTCAACGTCCTCGACGCCACTGAGCCCACTCAGTAGCACCAGACCGCCGAACAGAAAGGCGATAGCTGCTGCTGCGCCCAGAAGCGCCGGCCGGACCCATGAGCGGCGGCCCTGAGAACCCGACGGGGCTGCGTAGGTTGCCGGAGCGTGGACCGATTCTGAACTGATAGCGCTGACGACACGATCGCTGAGGTCGTCACCGGGCGAGTCCCACATGGTCGGATCGCCAAGCAGCGCGCCGAACTGTGCCTCGAACTGTGCCTCGAACTGTGCCTCGAACTCGGCGCTCGCCTCAGGGTTGGATTCGTCTGCGTTGTCGAGCTCGCTCATCGCCGCACCCAGTTCATCGCCAACCCGTTCATTGAGAGTGTCATCAGCTTCCATTGTTCAATATGTCGTTCGAGAGTGTTCGGTTCCCAAATCTTTACCCGGCTCACGAGTTCGGCCCCTGAAGGTGGGCCAGTCGGCTCGCCAGGTGTCGATGGGCCCGATGCGACCGTGACTTGACGGTGCCGACAGCGATATCCAGACGCTCGGCAATTTCAGCATGCGTGCGGCCATCGACGTGCTGCATCTTGACGATCTCTCGTTCATCAGGTTCGAGACCCTCGATCGCAGCCCGGACACTCCACACTGTTTCGATCTGCTCGGCGTTCGGGGCCAGGGTGACCAATGCAGAGTCAGCCAGGTCGGCGACTTCGAGTGATCCGGCCGGCCGGCGCTTCTCGCGACGCAGCACGTCGATCGCTGCACGCCGCGCAATGGTTGCCAGCCAGGGAGCAAAATCACGGCCCGGCTCGAACTGGTCAGCGTTGCGCCATGCCTGCAGGAACACGTGCTGGGTCACTTCCTCAGCCCGCTGCCGATCTTTCAGCATGCGATGAGCCACAGTAAAGACCAGCCCGCCGAAACGCTCGTACAACATGCGGACGGCGGCCTCGTCACCCTCGCGTAGGGCCAACGCGAGGGCCGCGTCTTCCTGCACGACGTGCGCTGGGCGAAACTGTTCCATCAAATCGACAGCGTATTCGGCCAGGTCTGCGACAGGCATGACCTGGCTCTACTCTGCGTTCATGGAACATGTGCGATTCGGCCGAACCGGCCTGAAAGTTTCCCGCCTCTGCCTCGGAACGATGACGTTCGGCTTCCAGGCCGACCGTGCGACGTCATTCGCAATCATGGACGCTGCGGCCGACGCTGGCATCACGTTCTTCGACACCGCCGACATGTACCCGAATGCCGGCACCTTCGAGTCGATGGGTGCGACCGAGACCATCATCGGCGAATGGATGCACGGTCGACGCGACGACTTCATCCTTGCCAGCAAGTGCTTCTTCCCGACCGGCAAGCAGCCGTGGAAGGCAGGCAACAGCCGCCACAACATCATGCGCTCGATCGAGGCATCGCTGCAGCGGTTGCAGACCGACTACCTCGATCTGTACCAACTCCATGCATGGGATCCCACGACCCCGATCGAAGAGACCCTGAGCGCCTTGGACGATCTGGTCCGCTCCGGCAAAGTCCGCTACGTCGGCTGTTCGAACATGATGGCGTGGCGAATCGCCCGCGCAATCGGCCGCAGCGAGACGTTGGGCCTCTGCAAGTTCGAGAGTGTGCAGCCCCGCTACAACCTCTTGTTCCGGGAAAACGAACGCGAACTCTTCCCGCTGTGCGCCGAGGAAGGACTCGCCGTCATGGCGTACAACCCGCTGGCTGGCGGGCTCCTCACGGGCAAGCATCGCGGTACCCCCACCGAAGGCACGCGCTTTACCCTCGGAACCGCGGCTGAGCGCTACCGAGAGCGGTACTGGGACGATGCCAAGCTCCGCACCGTCGATGCATTCCAGCAGATCGCCGAGGATGCCGGCATCCCGATGACCACCCTGGCCATTGGCTGGGTCCTTGCCAACCCGGTCGTGACCTCACCGATTCTCGGTGCCAGTCGGCCCGAACAGCTCACAGCGTCGGTCGCAGCACTCGAAACACCGCTCGACCCCGACGTCTTGCAGCAGTTGAACGAACTCACTCACGAGTACCGCTTCGGCGACAACGAACGCTGAGCGAGCACAAGCCAGACGCAACCAGACGTAACCAGACAGGGCCAGACAGGGCCAGAAAACGACAAAAGGCCTGGTACCGCAGTACGCAGGCCTTCGATCTTGTGGGCACGCAGGGATTCGAACCCTGGACCTCTACCGTGTCATGGTAGCGCTCTAACCAACTGAGCTACGCGCCCGTAGCGGCAGACAAGATACCAGTTGCCGACGCCGTCCCCACACAGGATCTCGACGTGATTTCTGATTGCGACATCTCGCTACCGTAGGAGGGTGACCGAATACGACCTCGCCCTCTTCATCCTCCGAGTTGCGCTCGGCCTCACGTTGGCTGCCCACGGCGCCAACAAGTTCAGCTCTGGCCTCGACGGCGTGGCCAGCTGGTTCGACAGCATGGGGATGCGGCCTGGCGCCATGCACGCCCGGTTTGCGGCCGGTGGCGAGGTGCTGGCCGGGCTCTTTCTGGCTGCCGGCCTGCTGACCAGCTTCGCGGCTCTGGGCTTCGTCGGCCTCATGGCTGTCGCTGCAGTCACCGTGCATCTCTCGAAGGGATTCTTCATCCTCGACGAGGGCTGGGAATATGTCTTCATCTTGGGGGTCACCGCTGTCGCCATTGCACTCCTTGGCCCCGGTCGTTGGTCGATCGACCGAGTCATCGGTATCGACGACAACCTCGATGGCTGGTTCGGCCTGACGATTTCTGCCGGCGGCGGCCTGGCTGCTGCCGGAGGTCTGCTCAGCGTGTTCTATCGACCGCCTCAGGGCGAGTGACTCAGACTGATCGGATCAGTCGCGGAGACGCATCGAGATCTCGTTGGCCATCAACCGGCCCGAACGAGTGAGCACGACGCGTTCAGCATCATCAGCATGCGGCACCAGCATCCCGCCGAGCAGTTCAATGGTCGACTCGTCGAATGCTGAGCGCTCGATGCCGTCGCGTGTCCGCAACACCAATTGCTGACCTTCGACCCGACGAACGTCGCTGTCGAGGGTTTCTGATGCGGCTTCGACCGACTCCCCCGCCGCAACAAGGTCGATGTAACGGTCAGGCGTCCGAACGTTCCACCAACGCCGGCCGTTGTGGTGTGAGTGCGCTGCACAACCGAAGCCCCGATAGTTCTGCTGGCGCCAATAGAGGAAGTTGTGCTTTGACTCGTGACCGGGTCGGGACCAGTTCGACACCTCATAGTTGATGAGGCCCTCGGCAGCGAATCGCTCGTCGACCAGCTCATACTTGTCTGCCTGGTCGTCGTCGTCAGGATGTCGACCAGGCTGACCCGCAAGCGGCGTGCCGGCCTCGACAGTGAGGCCGTAGGCGGATACATGTGGCGGTTCGTGGCTCAATGCACCCTCGACGGTCTCTTGCCAGTCGCTGAGCGACTCCCCTGCGGCCCCATAAATAAGGTCGAGGTTGAACGTCGGCAGGCCCACGGTACGCACCGCTTCGACTGCTCGCACGACGTTCTCGCGGTCGTGAGTTCGGCCTAAAGCTTCGAGCACGTGCGCCGACATCGACTGCACCCCGATGCTCACGCGGTTGACCCCACCGTCAACGAAGGCCCGCAGCATTTCAGGGGTGACATCGTCGGGATTGCACTCCACCGTGACCTCTGCGTCCGGCGACTTCGGGATCAACGCGATGACCGCAGCGAGTTGCTCTGGCGGGACCAGCGTCGGAGTTCCACCGCCGACAAAGACGGTGTCGGCGACAGGCATCCCGTTGGCGACGGCTCGCTTGATCTCGGTACCGAGCGCGTCGAGGTAGGTGTTCGTCAGGTGGTGGCGGTCGGTCCACGTCGCAAATGCGCAGTAGTCGCA